>JAPSGR010000029.1 GCA_031177355.1 Candidatus Nitrosocosmicus sp.
CTCTGAAGACGACAGCAGCGCATCAACCTCTGAAGACGACAGCAGCGCATCAACCTCTGAAGACGACAGCAGCGCATCAACCTCTGAAGACGACAGCAGCGCATCAACCTCTGAAGACGACAGCAGCAAATCCAGCTCAAGTGAAGACGACAGCAGCAAATCCAGCTCAAGTGAAGACGACAGCAGCGCATCAACCTCTGAAGACGACAGCAGCAAATCCAGCTCTGACGAATCTAGAATGATTGCTCCACAAAGCGAAACAGCTACTAGTGCAGAAACTGGGAAACCAGTAGCTCCACAAAGCGAAACAGCTACTAGTGCAGAAACTGGGAAACCAGTAGCTCCACAAAGCGAAACAGCTACTAGTGCAGAAACTGGGAAACCAGTAGCTCCACAGAGTTAAATCACTTAGCAAAGGGTACACAAGACTAGAATTAAAAATTCTAGTTTAACTTCTTAACACATTTTTTTAATTAATGGAACTAATAAAAATAATTATTAAATATCAAACCAGAGCTACAGAATTCATTTTATTATTAGAACTATATCAGTTGCTATAAAATTAACAAGAGATGGAAAATCATGGAATTATTCTCAAATTGACGTGATTTATCAACCGTATTCATATATTTTCTTGAGATCTGCTTCAA
The DNA here is from genome assembly GCA_031177355.1 of Candidatus Nitrosocosmicus sp. Taxonomy (GTDB): domain Archaea; phylum Thermoproteota; class Nitrososphaeria; order Nitrososphaerales; family Nitrososphaeraceae; genus Nitrosocosmicus. The sequence continues at coordinate 651 of JAPSGR010000029.1, forward strand.
TCGCTTTATATCTATCTAATCTGGTCCTTCCTTCCTCAGTAGAGGGAATGTTTTCTAACAAATTTCTCTGTACCTTTTCAGTCATGCATTCTACGGAATCGAGAAGATAGGTCAGCTCTGATTTTGATAGTTCGATGGTAATTATTTCATTTTCCTTATCCATTTTAATGATTTTTAACATGGAAGTAATACTATATTCAAATTAATATCTTTTCATAGATTCCCACATCGCATTTTTATCAACAACTCTGAATTGAATTTATGTTTTATTTGTCTACTGTGCTAGCACGTTTTTGAAGTTGTAGAATATTGTATTTTCTTCACTTGATTAATCACTAGTAAGAAAGAATTGGATTCGCACATTTTGAATGTCGTTAATCCATTTTCAAGGGTGATTAATTGGTACTTCAACAGTAGCCAGATTAATAACATCTCATCTCCTTACTAAATGTCAGGAAAATTTGTTTGATATTAAAACGACTCACTATAATTTTAGACTAACCTCTTCTCCATATCCTATAGGCACTGTTACTGATTGGATGTCTTTTTTTGCTCTAACGTGATTTACATAATCTCTCATGGATGAGCTATACTCTTTTGGAGACAAAATATTATCCGTTACAATTACTCCGCCTTTCCTTACTAATGGTAATACTAAATCGAAATAATTAACTAAGTTTTCCTTGTCTGCATCTAGGAATACAAAGTCGAATAGTTTGTTACCTTTACTTGAGTTGATATCCATATTTCGTGAGAATTGAGTAAGAATGTTCAATGCATCTCCTTCTAAAATTTCTATCAGTTCCTTAACTCCTGCCTCTTCAAAATTTTCCATTGCTCTCTTTATTTTTGAAGAATTCTTTTCTATGGTTATGATATTTTTACTCGACTCATTTTGTCTTACTTGATTATGCACCAATGCAAGCGCTATCCATAAAGTGGAGTATCCAACGGAAGTTCCAACCTCTAAAATCCTATTACATTTCATAGCTGAAATTAGAATATCTAGGAATTTTCCAGTATCGTTAGTTATTGCAAGCATAGAATTATCATGAGAGATATCAACCTTGCCTGATCGTTCCAATTCTGATCTTGCCTCTAGGTTGGCTAAGGTCTTAAGAATTTTGACAGTTTGGAAAGTAAATTCAGAATCTGGCATATTATTGATTATAAACATCGTTATATTAAAATCAAAAAATTATTCTCAGTATAACTCTATTTGATGATATATATATTGAGACAGATTAGGTGGAAAAGATGAAAATAAGATTATCTTATGCTATAATCCCTTTGTTAGCCGTATGACTCTATTATCGCATAGGTGATTTCAATAATTTTATTCATATACTATTTGTAATTTTGGATGTGCTAAAATTGTCGATAATCTAGGGTTAGAAGCGATGTTATTCAAAAAATACATACATCCTAAAAAGTTGAAGGATTTATTTTGTAAGGTTTATAAAATAATAATCTTTATATTCCTTTAATAGGTAATTTTAAGTATAGCGCAGGTTCAACATTCTGTTTAATAATTGCTATTTATAATTCAAATTAACCTCCGGTTTGTAAGCACCTATCGAATTCATATTGTTTATGAACAATTTGGAGATAAACATGAAAATTGCATTATAATTATTAATTCCTCCTGCATCCCATTCATTTTGTTAGGACCCATCTCTTTCTTGTTGTGACTCCTCTTAATCGTTGTATCGTTCCAGATAAGTTCTATATTTTAAATCATGTTTCGTGTCTTTTCTTTTTCCAATTTTTCCTTTTTTCATTCAATGACTCAAAATTTTCATATATATGAGGTCTTGTTTCCCGCATTCCATCTACTATAGGTCTTGCCTTTTTCCAAAAAGGACTAGGATTGAAAATATCAAAAAATATGTCTGGATTTATTAGACCATGACTAATGAGTGTGCCAGATAACTCAAAAAATCCACACACTGCAATAAAATGTGATTTTTCTTTTGATGTTGAAGAATATTTTTCGTGATACTCTTTGTAATTGTATGCATCCAGTTCGTCTAAAAACCAGAGTCTAGAATCCCTGTGTTCATCATATATTTTATACAAATCTAAAATTAAATTCACTTGGTTATCCAACGGCATAATCTATTACAGATATTGTACTTGATAAAGATATGATTTACATACTTGATATGACAACGAGATAAAATTTTTTTACTAAAGGCCTATCAATAGTTACCACTTTGAATCATTTTCAGAAACATAATACTTCAACGTGTTTCACTTTCTTCCGTAAATGACCCTTTGCTGAATGCTGATATACGAATATAAATAATATAAATGATTACAGGATTTTGTTAACTTTTATCATCTCGTAAGTTAAAAAAAGGAGAAAGAAAATAGAAAGCGGAGGAAGAAAACAAATGGTGATATGGTGTTTTTTAGAGTAAGAGAATATCCATCTCTATAGAAGGTGGTTGGTATTAATTCTTGTCATTATTATGCTCCTGAGAATGCTCATATAATACATCATCTGGCCAAATACATATTTTGTAACAATCGGGGTTGTAAAGCAGTAACAGTATTAGAAAGCTTGTTTTTATAAATTAATTGTCCAAATTTGCCTTGAAAATTAAGTTTAAGAAAGACAGTTTTATATCCCTCATAAATATTATTCTGGTGGAAGCCCTTTTTCTTCCTGTTCCTCTTTTGTGTTCAGTACTTTATATACTCCAGCTGCTATTAATCCGCCTGCAATTGGTGCTACCCAATAAATCCAGTGATATGCAAAGTCCCAATTTATTAAGGCAGGACCAAAAGAACGGGCCGGATTCAACGACCCTCCTGTTATCGAACCTCCAAAAATGACATTTAGACCTAGTGTAAAACCTATAGCTACCCCAGCTAAAGGTGCTATCTTAAAGTTCTTTGAGGTGGTAGTGGCTAATACGACATATACCAGCGTAAATGTCATTACTGTTTCTAGTATAAGAGCTCTAACGATATTATCTTCCGATGGTAAAGTTACACTCGCAGACATTTCAGAACCAAAAATCGAATATACTACTGCCGCAGCAATTACTGCACCGATGATCTGAGCAATGATGTAAACAGCAGCTTCTTTTCCTGTAATTTTTTTAGCCACTAACAGGCCGATTGTAACGGCAGGATTAACCTGTGCACCGGATCGATATCCTATAGCATAAACTATGGCTGTTAGGACCAAGGCATGAACTAAACCGATTCCAATTACTCCTAATTGTCCACTATCAGAGTAAACTGTTGCAGCAGATGCAATGGCATATACTAAGATAAATGTTCCAACAATTTCGAGTAAAAATTTATTTCTTAATGATGGTTGAAATATTTGAGCATCTTTAGCCATTTTCTTAAATTTATTTTCATAATATTATATAAAGACTGATGAAATATTACTTTATTTAACAAACAAATATTTGTAAATACTATGAGTAAGAACAAAGTCATAACTGCGTGCTTAGTATTCTTTTAATTATCTTTATGATAAACTCTTCAAACATCGATTTAATTCGAAGTATTACAAGAACATCAATTTCATATACAAAACAGAACAATGGGTGATAGGGAAATGCTTCAAGTATTGAGAACCTTTTGGAAAAATCTAATATGAGTGCTTGGTATAATACAAATAAACCTTTTTTCTTTAAATTCACAGACACTCATGATCCTTACTTGTGTTATGATACAGGAGATCATAAATCTAAAATCTGCATTTATTGATCTGTCCATAAATGAATGATATGCAATACGTGTTTCTTTTCAATATTCAGATGGGAGTCGTTTAAGGGATAAGAACACATGAATGATGTCCATACCTATTATAACAGGTGAGGCAAAGAAGATTTCCTGATGAAAAAATTTTTTGTTCTTTATAGATTTTTTATAGATATACAAAATTTTGTAACGATATTCATGAAAAAATATTTTGTGATTGAGTACGATTAAACAGCACTTAAATTTTTTTAGGAAAGTTATATTTATGGTATCTCTATCGTAAATTTGACCAATCGACTTTTGTAATGATATTTATAGAATTAATAAAAAAATAAAATAAAGAGACCTGAGCCAAGGTACTAAGTATTCTGACTATGATACTGTAATACTTTTCACTATATCAAAACTTGCACCAGAATTCTTATCATGTATAACATAGGTTATTATATAGTTACCTGCTGGAAATGGACTTGTTTGAGTAATAGTAAACGGAATAAATAGTTCTTTATTTTTGTGATGTGAAACAATATTGTCAAAGGCAATACCTTCTTGTTTTGTTAATAAGACACCATTTTCGTCTGAAATGGTGAAATCAACTGTGAAACCCATTGTATATAGTTTATTACCAAATTCATCATGCAGAGTACCGTATTCATAACCTTTCGGTTCAATATAGAGTATTATTCTTTCTCCCGGTCTAAATTCGTTAGATTCTTTTATGTTATAAACTCCATATCCTAATGGCTCTGACGTTACAAAAGTATCAAATCCTGATCTAAATTTAAGCTCCGCAATAAAGTTTTTGATTTGTTGTACCTTTTTATCCATCATTCCGGTCATGTTATGCATGTTATGTATGGTCTGATTGTCGTCAGCTGTGAACATTTGATAAGCTTTGGTTAGTTTTGAACCAATTGAATATAATGTCTGATTAATTATACTACTTTTATTATCCATCATTCCGGTCATGTTATGCATGTTATGTATGGTCTGATTGTCGTCAGCTGTGAACATTTGATAAGCTTTGGTTAGTTGATCCATCAGTGTGCTTTGAGCTGATGCTAATTGAGATATAGGCATTAAAAGTATTAAAGGTAATATGAAGAGCCATGTATACTTCATATCCTACATCTTCAGTATATGTTTAAATCCTTTTCTTTTGCCTAATCAGGGTTTGTAGTGTAATTTTACCTATACATGCAGATATATCAATGGAATATCACCATGCTCGAGTATTTGCAGATGATATGTAGAAAATTGGATTAAGTCTTATTATCAGGTGTTGAAAATAAATGTGTTAAACCGGACTACCTTATCAATTAGTCAGTTGTTCAATTGACGTAATCTACAATACATCAGAAACAATAAATAAAATCGCGTATGTAAATATAGGGAGGCTCTCTAGGCCACCTATATTAATTACTATCTTCGATTTTGATTATTTGTATGGCTATTCAACAAGGGTATATGGATTCTGATTATCATGTTTTTGACTTCCTTAACTCAATCGTTATAAAACATAATTGTAAATTCACCCAGGCCTAGACAACGATCCACAAATGAAGCGGGCCCGGAGGGAGGAGCGCTGATATCGGTCTTAAATGTGGATTATACATCATGCACGTCATGCTTAACTAATACAATAGGCTTTTTAAACAATCATTCATCAAAGGGGATTATCTATAACTAGACAAGATTTAAAAAAAGGAATGAGAGATCCTGATCACAGATGTACAAAACAATTTATGGTAGATCCACTAATTGTCCTCTTATTTCACCATCGGGATTCTGTTCGGTGTGAACATTTACGTATGTAGTCCCGTTTTGCATTGCTGTTATGAGATCGGATATTTCACTTCCTTCCATTGGACCTTCTAAGTTAGTTGCTGCAATTGTACCATTTAAAAGAACTTCATTTTGAGGTGATTCAAAGTTGAATAGGGATACAACAATTGGGCCGTTCTCTCCTTGGGCTCCACTATGTATATGTCCCTGTGTTACTCCATCGATTCCTGTGACATTCACAAAATAGTGGATTGTCTGATTTAGAGGCAAATCCTGAACCAATGTTGATTCACCTATTGCTTGTGTGTCAATAGGCGGAACCTGCTCTTGACCTGTCATGTTAGTTGCAAATTCGTGGTTTGCGAATACGACCGTCGGATTTATGCTTGATGCAACTGCAAGTCCAGCGATAACTGTTGTCAAAGATACTAATACAAATGTCATTACAAGATTATTGATTTTCATCATCTAAGAAACAAAATACTAGTATATAATATATATGCTAAAAGTTATCATTTTTATCGAAAAGATTTAAGAATTTTCAACACCGTTGAAAGTCCTTCAAAATATTGTTAATTATGAACAAATATTTTTATACACGTCAAAATCAACATTATTAATGGAAATTACTACTAAATTATTTGCAATAGCAATTGCAATAACTACAATGGCCCTTGCCCCATCATTAATCATATATCAATCCGCAGATGCTGCAAAACATTGTACGGATTACGGAAAGTCCAATACATGGGTTAATGGATGTCAGCAGGGCTGGTGGGATCATGATCATTGCTACCAATATTCTCCAGGAACAGGGGAATACGCTAGTGGATACAAAGTAGGGTGGTCAAAAGGCTCCTGCTAGTGGATATCCAATCATAATTCCTCCTTTCTTTACTTATTTTAGTCTAATATTTGGTAATGTATACCGCCATTTCTTCTCTATATCATAAAATTCGTTATTTTTTTGATTATATGTCATAAGAATTATAAAAAATTCAGATATTTTGATTTTAAAAATAGGTTTGTGACGAAGTATGAAGTTAAAGAAAAAAGGGATGACAATCGAGATCTGGGTAGCATATTACCGGGCTCTCTAGCCAATCTATATGAATAGTCATTCATTTCTTCTGCATTCTGTAGTTGTCCTAATGAATAGTAGGGAGATTCCATATGTCATGGAAACTGAATCCTGAAACAAAGGCTATATTTTGACTATTGCTTATATCATTAACCTGGATTTCAAGATTCTTGATTCCTTTTCGACTGAAAATTTGTCTAACGCATTCGATTACCCAAACTTGAGTGTAATAGTACCTCGGTATAGAAGTAAATCTAGGATATTTTTCGCCGACCTTTCTGGTTGTATGAATTTTTTTAATGGTAGGTTAGACTTATCGGCGTTCGACAATTGCTTATATCCTATATATACAAGCCTTCTCTTTATAAAGACCTGTAAAATGTTCTGCATCCAACCCAGAAATATAGTCAAATTTAATGCGGGCCCGGAGGGATTTGAACCCTCGACCTGACGCTTAGGAGGCGTCCGCGCTATCCATTATACGCCTTTGTAAACAGTAAAACAAAGTCTGCGCTACGAGCCCTATAAAAATACTGTTCATATAAGATTAAAAAACAAACATAATATTAATGCTGAGAAGAGTTTACAAGATTGGAAGTAACCATTAGTTTACCTAATGTAGTAATATTTATCACTGTCTTTCCTCTGTCACCTTTGTCTACCTCGACTAAACCTAAATCAGCTAGTCCTTTATTCTCTTTTCCACCCTGAACATGATAACTGAGGAGAGGTTTCCCATAACCAGAAATTTGTTCTAATTCTTCTAAACTACTTACCATTCCACCGATACTATCGATGCTCTTTAGAATCTTTATTTTTGTATCTGATATGATTTCACTATAGCTGAATTTCAGAACTGGTAGTAATAGTGGCGTAGTGTGACCATGGTCCATAGCGAATGCTTTAATACCATTTATAAATGCTGAAGACAAAGCTGCACAGCTTATCAATTTATCGCCTGAGCTCACATTCATTAAAATTTGATGATATTCTAGACTCTTCTTTAGCAATACTTCATTGACTCTTTCAATGGTGTCTTTTACAACGTTTTCTTTTTCGACCAGAATAATTTCTGATCCGATTCCTATTATCGTTTCTATTTTCTTTGAATATTCAATAGCTTTTGATTCGTCACTGGAATAACATATAAGAATTAATTGATGAATAGGAAAGTTCCTAATCCCTAATGCAATACCGTCTTGATCATCATTACCAAAAGTAGCTATCTGGAGGGTTTTCATTCTATGATCTTATAAATATATACTTTATTAAAAATATTTGTAATTGTTTAATTCAATTTTGTATTATATGATGAATATAAAATTATTATTGGAATTTCTTATATTTTTAAATAACTCAAATTATGCCTGTTCTGCACATTATATTTATACCTGTTAGAACATTATCTAGAGGTTAAATTTACGCCTGTTGATTTCATTTTGGCAATCGATTTAGATTAAAATCGTATAAATTAATTTTCTTTGAATGATTCAACTCATTTTGACTTATTCAAATGGATTACATTTCCTTAACTCATACAATAACCTGTAGCTGAATCCATGATAATTTATACAAATAGAGAATAAAAAAATTCGGAACTATAATTATTGCACAGGAAATGAATTTTCAGTCCTTCCGTCCTTATTTATTATTAATATATCTATACCATCGCCGCTTGCAGAATCTCTCTGAATGGAAGATCGAATTGACTTTAATGCCAAATTTGTTGCTTTTTCCTCATTCATATCTTCCGTATACTCCGCATCCATAACCCCGAGAGCCATTTCTGCTCCAGTCCCTACAGCTGCATATCTGTCGGGTAAGACCGATCCTAAAGGATCAAGCGTATAAATTTCTGGTTTTCCGGTTGTAATCCCGCCAACTACCACTTGGGTTAATAGTGGAAAATATCTTCTTTCAAACATTATTACCGACATTAATTTTGCCACTGAATTTGGTTCAACGTTCCGTCGAGTCTCTAATTTCCTTATCTTTGATAATGCACTTACCTGTCTAACAAGTACTTGCATATCTGCGACCATACCTGCGCATGCAGCACCAACATGATCAGTAACATTAAAGGTCTTTTTAGTATTCTTATTAACAACAAAATTACCATATGAAACTCTCTTCTCAGCAGCTAATAATACACCATCATTATATGTAATACCTACTGCTGTTGCTCCGGGCATAAATTGGAAAGCCATTTAATAATTTAAAAAAAAGAGTTAGATTTAGTCGTTTCTATATTGATATTTTGATCATCTTTTCAACATTGAATAATCATGTATTTTTATTGCTTCAGATATCAATTTGTTTTGAATTTCAAGAATATCTTTGGCCTCTGGATATTTTGAACCTACCACTACTTCTGCAACAATATTCGTAATATGTCTAAAGAGAAATTCATCCCCTCTTTCAGCCTCTACTTTATAGGTTGAATGAGCTTTGTTCACAAAAACAATATTTTCATTCGTGAAGCTATATCTAGGGTCTGTTTCGTCTTCATAAGGAACTACTTTATATCCTATTTTTTTGAGAGTAAATGTTTTCTTTAAAATGGGTTTTCTAACTGTTTTTCTTATCAGATTGTTTTCATTTGCAGATACTTCTTCTGATGCTGCAGAGAGAGAAATATTATTATTGTAATTTGATGAGTCAATATCAGAATCTCTGTTATCAATACTATTAGAGGATGCATCGGTAGTCATGTTCGCATATGCTAAATCATTTTGAGTATCCAATTTTTCTTCATTTCTTATATTATTTTGACTAGAGCTTGACGCAGCTGGGGATGTGTGCGTTGAGTGCGCTTGGCTGTCTGGTCCGGAAGGGCTTTCTATCTTGTATAAATTACTTTTTCTATCTTCTAGGAAAGTCGCCTCGTTCTGGTCATCCCTGTCTAATTCCAAAGAGGCATATTTATTCTCTTGAGGATGTTCTGAACCATTAATAGAATTTGCAATTTCCCCTGTTCCATTCTCCCCAACTGGAGACGTCACCTCCACTGATTCAAATCCTTGTATTTCCTCTACGGGTTCTAGCGTTTCTAACACTGCTTGTCCCATAACTTTGTCAATTTCTTTGTAGATTTTTGATTCTTCTCTTGTAATTAGAACATCTTCGTATTCTGTTAAACTAGGTAAGACGTGATCTATAATGAACGATTTTACACATTGATTAAAATTATGGTAAATGTCATTTTCAATCAATGCTGATTTGTCTGCGAATCTGGATGTTAGATCATCACATTTAACATACCCTGTTACTCTGCTTAATTTATTTTCAAAACCAAAAGTACTTCTCAAAACTACGTGATTGCCCACCATTATTGCTATGCCTTTCTCATCAGGACCCAAGGGCCTACGCGCGATTACTATTTCTCCTCTAATTCGTGGGTTATCTAAATTAACATTGAGTTTATAACCTTGAATATCTGGTGATCGTATTGCCTGCGAATTGGTCAAGTCCCATTCTTTAAAATCTTCTGCCGATTTTATGTATACATCAAATAAAGGATACTTTAATATTGACAATTTTTTGATTTCTTTTGCAAGCTTATTTATGTCGATTGTAATTTTTGAACCTATTAACAAGATTTCGGTCCCATTTCTGTTCAGTTTAGGTTCATTTATCTCACTTAACTTTGCATGTCCATTAATTAGTTCTTCTAACGTATTCCCATCAATAACAATGGATTTACTAAATCCATCTCTGCGAGTCTTTATTTTCATTTGATCAAAAGATGTTAAAAATGACAATCTACCAGTACCGTATCTCCCAGTCCTCAGCCTTTTGAGATTTGGTGACAACGTTTCTTCTGCTTTATGCGGTGAGCCTAAAATCAAAAATTTATCCATGGAGTCGGAATTCATTCCAGCATTGTCTTCTATTATGATGTTTCCGTTATTTAGTAGCGTAACTATAACGTTTGTTGCATCCTCATCAAAGGCGTTTTCAATTAATTCACGTACTATTTCATAGGGAGAAATCCAGGTTTTAGTGGCAAACTCTCTAAAAAACGATGGGTGAACCTTTAATTCCATAGTCAAGATAAATTAAGCTTAAGGTATATTATTATTTAAACAAATATTAAGGATTTGTTGACAAAGTTATTAACTTTTGTTGACAAAGAATAAGATAATTCAAATATTTGTGATAGTATTTAATCCTGATATTAGTACCTGTGGAACCTGATCAACCAATACCAACGTCAATTTGGTTTTTACAAACGGTTGTACAGTGGTATAATAAATTAATAAGACTGGAACTGCAGCACATCCTGCTATTGTTAAAAGGATTAGCCAAGTCGCTGTCATTTTGCCCGTAAGCATGTAATTTTAAAATTGGATTGGCTATATAAAGATAAAGATAGACAGAATTGATGAACGCTATTTTATAATCGAAATGAAATTTCTTTGAAAGCATTCCAAAATTTGTCGCCTACATAATGGATATTATTTATAATTGGTCCTTTTTGCATAGTTTGGGCTTGAAAACTGTCCTCTATCGCTGTCCCAACGGCTAAATACTTTTTAAACTTCTCATCTTTTACTACAACTATATCATCTTTTTTAAAAGAATCAAAATTGACGATACCTGGCCGTAGGATTTTTGCACCATTACAAATGAATCTTATGGATCCAGAATCTACAGTAACAGACGGAAATTTATCAAGAATTTCAATTTTTCCTAAGAACGGCAAAATATGATCATTAACCGTGAAAATTGCAACTATAGTATCAATGACTAAGATATTCTTGTTTTCTTCGATTTCAATTATCTTTAAATTCTTTACTCTTGGTATAGAAATTCTTTCCCAACTTTTCTCAAGAATTTTTAAGATTCTTTCCGTATCTTTCTTTGACATTACATATGTTTTCAAACAGCTTTATGAATTCTCTATGGATAATAAAGTTGTATGAACGCTTGAGGTTTAGTATGATGTATTTGACTCCTGGAACTCTCCATGCATCCATAACCCTTGTCCGGTCCAATACATTAGAGGTCCAGACTTGATAGATTTTGAAAAAAGAATTTTTATAAATGCTTATGCCGTAAATAGAACTTAATTAGAGATGAGTGAAACACCCGAAACAAAATACGAAGTTCCAATTAAGCAAGTAGAAAAATCCCTAAAGATTAGCGATAGAGCTAAGACTGAGCTAAAGAGTTCTGGAATGATGGATGAAAAAGGAAAATTAAAACTGAAGGGTGTAAGCCCAAAAATGTTAAAGAGAATGAAACTTGAATCAATAGATTGTCCTGTATTCAATAAAGAACTTGGGTTTGTCGAATGCTATGTTTGCAGCAATTTTCATAGTAGAATAACCGGTGTAGTGCATTGTAAGGGTGATCCTCTAGAGTAATTATACAAATCGAAATAGAAAGAAATCTAATTGACACAAGCTTCATAAATAGAAAATTATAGTTATCTTTTGATTAATTGAGTAAAAGGATCAATAAGGAATTTGGCCTAACTGTTAAAAAAAATGAAGACTTTAGTGAATGGTATTCGCAACTAGTAGAAAAAGCTGGTTTGGCTGATTACATTTCAGCAAAGGGATTCATAATTGTTAGACCATATGGTTATGCTATATGGGAGTTAATTAAAGATTATTTAGATTCAAAATTCAAAGAAACTGGTCATGTCAATGGATTCTTGCCTTGCCTTATCCCGGAAGGTTTATTGAACAAAGAGGAAAAGCACTTTAAAGGATTTAATCCAGAGGTTTTCTGGGTTACTTATTCTGGTGATGCCCCCCTCAATGAAAGGCTAGCTTTAAGGCCCACTTCTGAGGCGCTTTTATATTCAATATTCCCAAAATGGATAGCTAGTTATAGAGATCTCCCATTAAAGATTAATTTTTGGAATACTGCACTGAGAGCCGAAATAAAATCTACAAAGCCGTTTATTAGAAATTCTGAATTCTTATGGCAAGAAGGTCATACTGCTCACGTTGATAATGATGGAGCAAAAGACCAGGTCATTAAGATCTTGTCGATATACAAGGATTTTATAGAAAAGGTTCTTTTAATACCTACACTTTCGGGATTTAAAAGTAATAAAGAAAAATTCGTTGGAGCTGATTATACTACTACACTAGAGGGAATGATGCCAGACGGCAAAGCACTTCAACTCGGGACATCTCATAATCTTGGTAGAAATTTTTCCAAGCCATTCGAAATCAAGTTTCTTAATCGTAATAACACAGAAGAATATGTTTGGCAAACATCTTGGGGAATATCATGGAGATTGATTGGGGCGTTAATCATGGTACATGGAGACGACAAAGGATTAATCTTGCCTCCTATTATCGCTCCGATTCAAATTATCATAATTCCAATATACAAGGATCTGAATCAAGAGATAGTTAAAAAATACGCTGATAGTCTCAAAGATAAACTAACTGCACTAGGATATCGGGTGTCCGTAGATGGACGCGATGAATTTACAGCCGGATGGAAATATAATGAATGGGAGATGAAAGGCGTCCCAATTCGAATCAATGTTGGACAACGGGATATTGAAAAAAATACTGTAGAGATAGTTAGAAGGGACAATCGGCAAAAGACCATTATTCCACTCACTGCTATTTCAAAGAAAATAGGGATAACATTTCAAGCATTGCAGTCTGATTTATACAGAAATGCATTGGAATTTCTTAAGGACAGAACACGAGTGCTGGAGAGTATCGAAGAATTAAAGTCATTTTTAGATACCGGTCAGGGTGGTTTCCTGGTGTCACGGTGGTGTGGAAGAGAGGAGTGTGAAGTCAAAATTAAAGAAGAAACCGGTGCCGATATTCGGGTTATTCCTTTTGATATCAAAGACATACCTATTCAAATTGGAGAGGAAACAACACGAGGTGTTCCGAAGCATTGTATTTATTGTCGACAAGAAGCCAATCAGATTGCTGTCTTCGCAAGGGCATACTAGAAAGAAAACTCTCAGGGCTACTTTTGAATTAATTCCTATGAATATATCAAACAGAATGTTTATGTAAGGTTCAAATTCCAATTCACTTATTACAAGTTGTCAACAAAGAACAAGGATAACAAGAGAAAGGATATCAAGATAATCATTATAATCGTTGTTATATTCGCTATTGCCTTTATATCTATTAGAACTATTCTCGCCGATTCAAACCCATTCTATGTAGTAGCAAGTGGCAGCATGATTCCTGTATTGAATGTAAATGATCTTATAATAGTATGGGCGAAAGACAACAGCACATCATTTACTAGCGCAAATATAGGAGACATAATAGTTTTTAAGGCTCCTGATCCTCGTGAAGAAAATAAAACTATAGTTCATAGAGTTTCAGCCATCATAGAAAATGGAAATGATGTAACCGGTGATGTACTTCTTTGTGCACCCATTGCTATTAACGAAATTATACAAGAAAAAACAATATTAACTAAAGGTGATGCTAATGAATGTTCGATCCCTGGTATAGATTTTCCAATAACTGAGGAAAATTATGTTGGAAAAGTAGTTTATACTATTCCACAAATAGGAATAATACCTCAGATGTTAAAGCCCCCAGTGAATTATATTATAATGGCAATCATAGCTGGATTGTTAGTCTTTTCCTTTGTTCATGGAAGTAAAAATGATAAACAACAAGAGAAAGAAAAATTAAAAGATGAATGAATCCAAAGGCGTTAATTATGAATTAGCTGTTTTGATGTATAGACAGGATGACCCAAGCAAATGCACTGCTTCAAGACTAGTCAAATTCCATTTAGTCAATGAGGTAAGAAGAATTCCTGCCACTTTCATAGTATTGAATCCTTATGCAGATAAACTTGTTACATACAATGATACTAGTAGCTTTAAAGGGATTTGCGCCATTGATTGTTCATGGAAACTTGCTTCAAAAGTAATCCAGTCTCCAAAAAAATATTTTAACAGTAGAAAACTTCCAGCTTTATTGGCTGGGAATCCAACAAATTATGCTAAACTAGGAATGCTTTCAACAGTAGAAGCCCTATCAGCTGCTCTTTATATCATGGGCTTTAAATCCCAATCAAAAGACATTCTGAATAAATTTAGATGGGGTCATACGTTTCTTGAACTGAATTCAGAACTTTTAGAAGATTATTCAACCGCCAAAGGCGAAGATGAGATCAAGGTTATTGAAAGAGAATATTTTCCAAATTTTTTTAATTGAATATTCTAAAAGGTATATATCTTTAGAAACAAGGGTAGGACAAAGTTAACCAGTTAGGTCCGAATCACGAATAACGTGTCTATCTATTGCTTGACTTTTTGATTGTATATACGAAATTCAACACAAGATGAATATTATTTTCTACATTCATTGACAATAGAAATTTTATCCAAAAAAAATCGAGAAGGTTAATAAATAGAATAGTGATTTTTTTTATGTGTGAGCTAGCGAGCAAGTTACTTCATTAGAACGAAGAGGAAACTCCTCCCTCATCACGGGTGCCTGAATTAGCGATAATTAGAAGGAGACTTCTGGCAACGAAATAGAAAAGTATTCAGCTGAAATCGAAAGCGATGATGATTGATAATCTGAGTGATTTCAATTTGAAGTGAAACTGTCGTCCCAGGTAGAGAAAGGCCAAACAGAGTTAATTCCCGTATTAATACTCAGGTAGGCTGCTTAGCTGAATCTTGCCTAAAACAAAAGGAGGGTTACTACTAGAACACAATTGCTGGGATTCAAACCGTAACTTTACGATGTTTGAATCCCTCTTCTTAAACAATAACAAATAAACAACTAATCGCCTTAATGATCAATGTAATCATATCAATATGACAGAGGATAATGATGTAATATATCCAGTGTTTTTTCCAAGTAGTGAACAATCGAGAAAATTATCTAATAAATATGGTTACAATGAATGGATGATATCGAGATTCTTAAATTATGTTCCTGATCCTGAGAAACTTTTAGAATATATTGATAACAAGGAAAATCTACATACTTATGTACGCACAAATACATTGAAGATCGATCCTGGCACTCTAAAAAGAAGATTACTTTCTAAGGGATTCCGCTTAAAAGACACTATATTGGATGAAGTTTTCGAGGTATTAATCCCTATATCATACCAACCAACACACGAATTTTTGCGAGAAAAGGTACATTATTTAGATGATCATCGTGATGTTCAGGGTAAACACTCATTATCTTCTTTTCAAGTAGATAAAAATAAGCCCAAGCGAACCAAATTACCAAGTATTGGATCAACAATTGAATATTTGAGAGGATATTACTATATCCAGGATTTGAGCTCGTGCATAGCAGTAAACGAATTGAATATTCCAGATAAAGGTCACCTGAATATATTAGATATGGCTGCAGCACCTGGTGGAAAAACTACCTACATGGCTCAAAAACTACAGAATAACGGAATGATAGTAGCATGTGAATCCAATTCCAAGAGACTTTCATCCCTTATATTTAATTTGTCTAGGTGTTTTGTAAAAAATGCCGCGGTTTTTAATATGAAATCGGAAGAAGTGGAAAAATTAGAGATAGAATTTGATAGGGTACTTCTTGATGCTCCATGTACTTGCGAAGGCATTATTCAAAAAGATACATCAAGAAAAAAAAGTAGAACTTTAAAGGATTTAGAAATATGTAGTGATCTGCAGAAGAAAATGATTATCGCCGGGTTTAAGGTTCTAAAACCAGGTGGTTTAATGGTATATAGCACCTGCTCATTTGCGCCAGAAGAAAATGAAATGGTTATCCAATATTTGCTTAATAGTTTTAAGGATGCTAAAATTGAACCTGTTATATTCGGCTCAGAAGGACTAACAAAATTCCATGAATATAAATTCACCGAACAAATGCATCAAACAAAGCGGTTTTATCCACACTATCATGATACTAATGGATTTTTTATTGCAAAAATAAGAAAAAAGGTGTTTGATACTAGTGCCTTTTAGACTGTTAAACCATGTTGAAGAGACGATCTTAAAAAGATCATTTTCAATTTGGGGTATTTTTGAACTATATGGTAAAGAAAAATTGATTATTGCAACTCCATCATCAACAATGGATCTAAAACATGGCGGTTTGAAGATTAAAAACCGCGGCATTCAAGACAGACCTCAATCTTTTGGTATTGAAGTTTTGACCAACGTTACTAATAGTGAAATATTTCAAAATCCCGTTAAGGAATCCAATAGATTAAAAGTCTATCTTTGCTCTCATTCACTTGAGCATGTTAATCATTTAATGGAATCTGATCCAGTTTTAGTGGGTCTACAAATAGGTATAATTAGAAACAAGAAATTCTCGATTGGATTAAATTTTGCAGAAATAGTTTTGAATTATCATAAGAATAGAGATTTGGATTTTCCATATGTCATAATTAACGGAAAGGCAGCAAACTTGGTTTGCTTTGGAAGAGATATTATGGGCAATTCAGTCATTTCTTGTTACAGAAAAATCAAAGATAATCAAATCTTGATTATATTGAACGAAGACAGAGAAGTTTTAGGAATAGGGAGATCTAGGTTCGCGGGGGATCTATTGTACCGACCCAATGTAATTACTGTCGACACGATAGAGGATATTGGGACTTTTTATTTACAGAATGAGAATATGAGTATAAGATAAAATGAAAAATCTATTTAATAAGGAAATAAAAAAAGAAATTGGATGACTTATTTTCGTGCCTTTACTAACACAAGGACTGCTACTCCAGCCATCATCGCCCCAAAAATCAGCAATACTTGGATGGGAAAGCCTCCTGTTGATGTAGCAACACCTTGAGGTGCTACAGAAGAAACAAAGAGATGCTCTGTACCTCCAGCTCCACCCTGTTGAATTTGAGAGAATCCTCCAATTTGTATCTGTCCACTTGGCGGTGCGGTCAGACCATTAACGTTGACAGTAACTCCGTCAATTTCTGCAGACCCAGAGGTTTCTTTTACTGTGTGCGTTCCCTCTCTAAAACTGCTTTCACCAAGAGAATAAATAGAGACTATCTCTGAATCGCCTTCTGTCACTGAGAATCCATATCCAGCCGCGCCAGCCTGTGCTCCTGTAGCGTCAAACAAAAAGTGCCAATTATTCATGGTTACTCCAAATTCTTCAAAATCTAAAATGGGGGTGTTAAAAGCTTCTGCTATAGTTGTATTCTGTATTTTTGCAGCGACCTCGGGGACTAACTTTTCCAGACCACCAATTGGATGATTAATGTCAATTTGCCCATATTCTTGAGTAGTTACAATCAGAGGCTCCTCTAACACGATGCCTCTCCAATCAATATCAAGTACAGATGATGCAGTTCCATTGGATTCTGTGACTAGGTTAGTGATGGCTGGATGTAATTCGACTTGGTAAGAAAACGTTGCAGTGGTAGGTCCGCCATTGACTGTCGCACGATATTCGAGCGTAGCATTTGCAAACTCAGCCAAACTTTGTTTTTGAGACAACATATATTGATTTATCTCATCTAATACAGCGGTCAATCCATTGCTGCTATCTGAGGTATTTAAGGAAAAGGAAATTGAATCTTTATTTCCATCTAACATTTGTGCCAATGTGCTGTTAGCCGGATATCTCAATGTTATAATTCTGTCTCCAGTAAATGTTGCGTCAGCCGCATTTTTTGATGGAGAAATTCCGGCTTGCAATTGTACTGCAAAGCCTTGGTTAAAAATTCCGCTAAAAATTACGATTGCAGACAACAAGACTACATAATCTAGAGAACTTAACTTCAATAAATTTGAATTCCAATTTCCCTGTTTATAATCTTATTGAAATTTTAACACATAAAAAAAAATCAAAATGAATCCAGTATAATTAAAATAAAATCTTTATGCATATTTTTAAAATTTGAAAAAAATTTTATAACTTTTTCATTGGAGTATAGAAACAAAAAATAAAAAATGTTAAAAGGTAAACATCCTCCATTGATTACTATTTTATCTGGGGGAACGGGATCTGTAAAATTGGTTCGAGGCTTGTATAACCAATTTAAAGACATTGGAGTTATTTCAAATGTTGCCGATAATTTTTGGCATTATGGATTATACATATGTCCTGATATTGATACAATAATCTATGGTTTAAGTAATAACCTAGATAAGAATAAGGGATGGGGTTTTAAGAAAGATACTTTCAACTTTTTGAATCATATGAAATCGCTTGGTATTATGGATACGTGGTTTAACCTTGGTGACAAAGATCTTACTACACATGTAATAAGAACCAATTTGTTAAAATCTGGCAAGAATTTATCTGAGATCACCAATATATTATCCCAAAAATATGGGCTTCCTATTCCAATAATACCTGCTTCAGATGATCACTATGAAACAAACATGCTAACAAATGACAATAGAATTATGCATCTACAGGAATACTGGATCAAATATCGAGGATTAATACCTCTAAAAGATGTATTTTACAAGGATATCAAAAAAGTAAAGCCTAGCTTCAAATGTAGTCAGATTCTTGAAGAATCTAAATTGATTGTTATAGCACCAGGAAATCCCATATCAAGTATTGGACCAATTATGGAGATACCTGGAATGAAGAGTATATTGCATAAATTTCGAAACAAAATCGTGATGGTTTCACCTTTAATTTCTAATAAAGCCATAAGCGGACCAAGTGAAAACTATTTGAAGGCAAAAAATATCCAACCCGATTTGAAAGGAGTGATTAATTTTTATTCAAAAATAACAACTAATATGATATTTGACAAAGTTGACAAAATAGAAATTGAAGAAAAAATAAAAAGTATTTATCCTCAGATAAATTTTTATTTTACTGATATAATTATGAATAATTTTAAAAAGGAATTATCATTGGCAAGATATATTGTTTCTGAATTCTACTGACGAGGTCATATGGTTGTCTGAACCAAAGACTGCAATAATAGTTCCAATAAAGAGCTTTGAAAGAAGTAAGACTCGTTTGGGCAGATACCTTGATTTAGAACAACGGAAGAGTCTTTGTCATCACTTGGTTAACGATTTGATTAAGAATTTATCCAAGCTTGAGCAGTGTCAAATTCTCTTAATCACAAATGAATCAATCAATATTTCAGATGATATAAAAGATAAATCCTTGATAATTAGAGAGGGGAAAAATATAGGTGTAAATAACGCAGTATCACTTGCTGATTCATATGTAATGAGAAACAAGTTCGATAATTCTATAGTGATTCCTATCGATATTCCATTACTGAATGCGTCATCTATAAGAGAAATTATTGAATACTCCAAAAAATTTGACAAGGGAATTTGTATTGTACCATCATACAGATATGATGGTACAAATATTCTATTGAGAAAACCTCATACAATTATTGAAACCAGCTATGATAATAATAGTTTTTTTAATCATATTAAAAGAACTATGGAGAAGAGCGCAGTTATCAAAATATTTGATTATAGTGCTTTAAAGGCAGATATAGATACAATCGATGATATTATACTAATATTTAAAAAGTATATTCTTAATGGAGATGTGAAGATATGGAATGCGGATCCATCCACTTTTATCTTTAAAAGTCTTCAAAATTATGACAATGCTGCATTGACTTATCTTTTAAATATCCTAAAGAAAAACCCAGACATTTGGTATTAATTTTATTTATACATCGGACATCCTGTATTCGGAAATAAATACTTGAATATAATGAATACTGCAAAGGACTTGGACTTTTGAAGATATTTATTAGTAATATGAAAGTAATAATATTATAATTGTTACATAATATTATTGCTATAATAGTTATCTCATTCATAATTGTTGGGTCTCTATGGGGAATTGGCAATTTATTGAATACACCTCGTGAAAAGAATATTCAAAAATCAACCGACTCTATATTACTAGTGGCTCAAAATAACGCATTTAACCAAACCAATCCTACATTACATGTTAATTCCAACCAACCCACCAAACTTATAGTCTTGAATAAAGATTTTGTAAAACATGATTTTATTTCCGAAGATCTTGGCATAAATACAGCATATCTTACTACAGAACAAGATTTTGTAACCGGTATAGCAAGCAATAAGACGGGAAACTATACTTATTATTGTTCTTTTCATCCTGAAATGAGAGGAATAATTGAAATTATCTAGTTAATCTTTATTTGGAAAGAAACTTAAAAGAAAATAATCAGAAATTAACAACCGTGTTTTGGAGATATACAACCCCTAATATATCAAATTTAGTTAAATAGTCAATTTAACCGCTGTATTTGTTGCTGTTGTTCATATTGAAAAAGGGAGTCATGGTCACACCCTTTATGTGTAGGCTTTTAACTGTTAAAATTGTAAAGAAAGCAATAGGATGTACAGACCTGCAGAAGATACATTTTTCATGGAAGATATAATAAAAAACTATTATGGAAATTTTGCACTAGAAATTGGTATAGGTTCTGGTTATTTAACCCAATGCTTATGCATGAATTTTGATTTTGTAGTGGGAACAGATCTCAATTTTCATTCAATTGTTTACGCTAAAAATAATGTATTACTTACAAACAGTAACAAATTGTTGATTTGTACTGATCTGGGTTTGGCTTTGAAAACTAAATTTGATTTGATTATGAGTAATCCACCTTATTTGCCTATTGATTTGGAAGAGGAGTTTGTGGATGATGCTATTTATGGAGGCAAAGAAGGAATTGAAATGACTATTAGATTATTGAATTCTGCTCTACCGTTACTTCATGAGAAAGGAAAGATTTTGTTACTAAGATCATCTCTCTCTAATACAAAGAAAATGGATAAATTGATTGACGAACTTTTTTACAATACGAGGGTATTAGCTAGAAAGAAATTATTCTTTGAATCTCTAGAAATATTGGAGCTTTCCGATATAAAAAACCAAAGCTAATACATGTACCTGTATATTAATTTATAGTAACAAGAGAGTATATACAACAAATAAAAAAATCATTCTAGATTTTGTTCTTGTTATCTATTACCTCTGTTACCCACAAGCTATGTACTCTACTACTTTTTAAGTAAAGATGCAGATCTATGAGCTATTTCATCTGCCATTTTTGATAGTGATGCAGAACCACCCAAATCATAAGTCAAAAATTTTCCTTCATTTATGATTTGTTCTGTGGCTTTAAAAATAGCATCTGAAATATGTTTCTCCCCTAAGTATTCAACCATCCATGCACCTGAAAGTATAGTAGCTACTGGATTTACCTTATCTTGTCTTGCGTGTTTTGGCGCACTACCATGTGCAGGTTCAAACATTGCATACGTATCTCCGTAATTTCCAGAATATACATTACCTATCGATCCAACGTGGCCTGAAGCACATTCAGAGACAATATCCATAAAAAGGTTCGTGCTTAAAAGCAAACTATTATTGAATCTCTCAGGATTCTTGACTAACTGTTGTGTCATATTATCAATATAATATTCTTCAACTTCGACGTCTGGGTATTCTTTATTAATTTCTGTTACTGCATTCCAAAATATACCATCTGTTTCTTTGAGAATATTTCTTTTTGTGATTGCAAATATCTTTACAAACTTCTTTTGTTTTGCCAATTCAAATGCCTTCTTTACTACTCTTCTGCAACCCTTTCCTGTGGTCTTCCTTATGGCTACAGCTGAATCATCGCTAGTCTTAAACTCAATACCAGCATACAGCCCCTCCGTTGATTCACGGACGCATATGAAATCTAATTGTAATTTTGAAATTTTATAAGTTTTTATAGGACGAATATTCGCATAGAGCTGAAACTTTTGTCTAATACTTACAGCTACACTTCTAGGTGCATCGGGGTTTGGAACTGTAGTGGTTGGACCTTTAAAGCAAGCATCAGAGTTTCTTAAAATCTCCCACACCTCGTCGGAGATGTACGAACTTCCCTTATTTTTCTCCCACCACTCAGAACCTGCATCACAGATTATTAGTTCTACATTAGTATTACATGATCTTAACACTTTGATCATTGCATTTACTAGTTCAGGACCAGTACCATCACCATTTATTATAGCCGCTTTTTTATCACTCAAATGAACTCAAAAAGGTTTGAAGATATTCATATTTATTTTTTCAGTTACTTTGAAACAAAATCGATTTTTCCAAAAAAAGTATTTGAAAATGGAGGAAATTGACTATTGTTAACTATTTTGGTAAATTCACCTTTGTCTGAATAATATGAATATTGAATATCGTAGTCTGCCAGTTCTAGAGTGCTATTAACATAATTTCCAGTAGAATTATCTACTAATTGTACTGTCTTATTATCATACGAATATATTTTCATCAAATCTGGCAGTGATAGTTGCACTGGTCTAATATATTGAACATGTAGAGTGTCCCCTACCGAGTCAGTATGAATAGGTTTTAGACATTCTTCACCGTTATCTTTTGGTTGCTTGCCTACATTATCTGGAAACAAATATTGTTTATTATCTACAAATAGTTGAACTCTAGGATAAACATTATAACTATCCAAGGAATGTGCTTTAAGACAGACACTTAGAATCTCTGGAGGTGGTACAATTTGAGTAAATACGAGTCCAAATAGTACTGCTGCACCTATAATTATTGGGGGTAATAGCAGATCTCTTTTCCCCAATCTTTGAAAAAAATTTTTTTTAGGGACCCCCTCTTTTATCTTTCTCTTGGGCACAAAAATCAGTATGTCCTAATAATATAAATTCTTTAGAATTGCTTCTTTGTTATATAAATAAAAATAAAAAAAATAAATGTAAAATGGCTTTAGTCAAGTTATTGTTAAATATACACATTGATGGAGCAAGCAGAGGGAATCCAGGCTTGTCTGCAATTGGTATTATAATAAAAAAAGATGAAAAAATAATAAGGGAATATGGTGAGTTCATTGGCGTCAGGACTAATAACCAGGCCGAATATGAAGCGCTACGCAGAGCATTAGAAATCTGCATCGACCTTGACACGGATGTTAATATACTATCGGATAGTGAATTATTGATAAACCAAAGAAATCTAAAGTATAGAATCAGGAACCAAGAATTAAAGATACTTTCAAGAGAAATAGCAAATCTGGAAAAAAATTATAACAAGATTATATACAAGCATATCCCTAGATCGAAAAACAGTCGGGCTGATTACATAGCTAATAAAGCACTTGATAAACATCTAAGCACCAGGGCCCCGGTCTAAATTACATCGATCATTCATTGCTAATGTCTCTATTTTCCTGACGTTTGTGTTTAACGTTGATTACTATTAGGATCAAATATATAAAATTATGAATTCTTGGTTTCCATCACTTTAAAACGAACATTGATAGTAAATCATACAATCAAATAATCGTCTAAACTATTGTATAGTTGAGCGGCTATGAGGAATCAGAGTTATCACGTATAAAATATGAAGAAAAGGCATTTGACTGAGCCGCTTCATCTTTCGAATTTATTCATACTAAAGAGCGTTTATCTTTTTTACAATGGTAAGAATATCTTCGTCAATAATCTTATGTTCTAGTCCCACCTTTTGCCCTCCATATTTGACACTCTTACCCCAAATTTGTGCAAACTTGAAATCTCTAACCATATTTCGGTGAATTTTGTTACAGATATTTTGAACGGTACTTCCTCTTGGCATAATAAGTGGTTCAGCCATGTCTGCCTCTTGGCCCTTTGGCTTCATATATATTCGGATAAAATCTAACTTCCTATAAATCTCTTTTTTTAAATCCTCAATGTTTTTATTTGCATCT
Organism: Candidatus Nitrosocosmicus sp.; assembly: GCA_031177355.1. Taxonomy (GTDB): domain Archaea; phylum Thermoproteota; class Nitrososphaeria; order Nitrososphaerales; family Nitrososphaeraceae; genus Nitrosocosmicus. Next base: position 24,934 of record JAPSGR010000029.1, read on the forward strand.
GCAGACACAGCGATATACGGAACTTTTAACTTTGATGTTACAGATTTAAGATATGCTGGATCAACAAGATCTATCTTATTTATCACTACTAATGAGGGGATGTATACGCGGTTACCCGACATTACATCTATTAGTTGATCAATGGTTAATCCCTTTTCTCTTATCGTTATTCGACCATTATGTATGCCGTTAATACGCATTACGTTTCTAATGAAATTCTCATCAACTTGTATTGCGGCTTGGATATTGACTGATATACCACCAGTTGA
>JAPSGR010000056.1 GCA_031177355.1 Candidatus Nitrosocosmicus sp.
GTTCATCAATTGGAGGAATAGCTTCTAATGGTGCTACAATCACTTTTTCTGCAGGAACAGCCTTTATTTTTCTAACAATTACTGTATCACCAATGGCTATACCCGCATTATTTCTAACAAGACCATCAACTCGGATGATACCCTTACCCTCATCTGAAGGATAAAGAGGTAAACATTTTGCAACTGTTTTGCGTTTACCTTTCATTTCCACGACATCACCAGTAGATGCACCTAAAGCATCCATAGATTCATAATCAATTCTAGCAACACCACGACCAACATCTCGGGTATATGCTTCAAGCACCTTTAGTGATATGGTGTTTTGGCTCATTTACAATATTATAACGTCGTGACTCCTTATAACCTTATTATCTCAAAACTTGAATTCACAGAGGGTATTCTTTAAACTAGAAATATTTCAGATAAATGCGTTTGATTCCATCATTATAACATGAATCATCTTTTTGAGGTTCACATAGTCAAGAATAAATTTAATAGCGGGAATCTTCGATCGATATATAGATTTAATTGGGAAAAAGGACATTAGTACGAAGAAGAGGTAGAGGAGGTAAACAGTTCAGAGCAATTATCACAGGAAAAATAGCTCCCACTAAATATCCTAATTTTGAAATTAACGAGCTTCACAATGGCATCGTAATGGATATAATACATGAACGAGGAAGAGATGCACCAGTTGCTAAAATTAAGTTTGATGATAACAATTATTCATATGTTCCAGCTACAGAAGGCACATCGGTAGGTAGTAAAATCGAAATGGGAAAAGGAGCAAAACCTATCCCCAAAAATATTCTTGACCTTGGCTCAATCCCTGATGGGACTGTTGTTTGTAATATAGAAAGAAATTATTGTGATGGGGGAAAGATGATCAAAGCCGCAGGTTCATCAGCAATAGTATTTTCACATTCAATTGATAGTGTCAAGGTAAAGTTTCCATCTGGAATGATACTAGATATGAATCCCAAATGCCGTGCAATGATCGGAATTATTGCAGGCGGAGGCAAGGGAGAAAAACCATTCCTCAAAGCAGGCAACAAGGCAAAATACATGCAATCTAGGGGAAGATTATACCCAGTGGTAAGAGGAATTGCCCAAGCTGCAGTTTATCACCCACATGGAGGAGGAAGACATCAGCACATTGGTCATCCATCATCTGTCGGAAGAAATACTCCACCTGGTGCAAAAGTAGGTAACATTGCGCCTAGAAAGACAGGAAGAGCAAGAATAAAGAAGAGACAATAATAATAATATAGTAATGCACTAGAACCACAAAAATGCATGATCTGTCAACCATAATGGACGAGATGGAACATGCATTAAATACAAACAATTTTTTAAGACTGACCGCATTAGAAGATTTGCACAAGAATGAGAATGGCGATCCATTCAAAATCTTGATAGGCACAATTCTTTCTTCCAGAACAAGGGACGAAAACACTACAAAAGCATTAATAAAATTATTTAAGAGATATAAAGGAGCCAAAGATATTTCAAAAGCTAATCCTGATGATATAAAGAAGGAAATATCTTCTGTGGGTTTTTACAATGTCAAAGCAATCAGAATAAAGGAAGTTGCAGAAATTATCGAGAAGAAATTTCATGGTCTAGTGCCAGATAGCGAAGAAGAACTATTAAAGTTACCAGGAGTTGGAAGAAAAACTGCAAATTGTGTGCTGGTATATGCTTTTCAAAAATCAGCTATACCTGTAGATACCCATGTTCATAGAATTTCCAACAGATTAAGTCTTGTAAATACAAAAACCGCTCAAGAAACAGAAAAAGAACTGAACAATTATGTGGACAAAAAGCATTGGATTACGCTGAATTCAACATTTGTGAGATATGGTCAAAATATTTGCTTACCGATAAATCCTAAATGCAGGTACTGTAACTTGAAAAAGATTTGTAAGTACTACCATACTGAAAACGAGAAAAAAAAGAATATACCTAACTAAAAAGAATTTGAGAGTAAATTATTAACTGTAATTTTCTATTTGCTGCTCCGGCTACTGTCCTGCTCCTGCTGCTTGTTATCAGTCATGTATTGAGAATGTGTTAGTAGTTACGGTGATGATGGAGAAGGTAATGGTTGTTGTTGCTGCTGTAATAATAGCTGCTGCAATAATTGTTAAAGTAGTAAAGGTAGTGGAAGCCTCTTATTCGTCAACTCATGTTATGTTTTAGCGCCGTTTCTTCCATATTAACAGAAATATTACTATACCGCCAACACCCGCTACCATTACTAAGGGCATAAAATAAAGCGTTGATTGAGAGTAGTCACCGCTGAGGACTTGGAACCGGAGGGAACCATCAAAAGTAGAATCAGGATTGGAGGAGTCGTCTTTTCCATAAACACTAATAGATCCTACATCAAATCCTTCCATACCCAATCTATCTAATACTATTCTTTGTCCATTGGTTACAGTCAATCCGGGAGTGGCAGCATGAGATACAATTATCGGGCTATCTGTAGTAGACCAACCGTTCTGGCTGTTTTCATACATTCGTATATACCCGGTTTCATTTGTGTTTACAGAGACGATAAATCTCTTTGATTGATCACCAAACAGCATTAATTCAATAAATTTTTCACTTGGAGGCTTTTCCTGAATTTTTATAATTGTTTTTGAATCAGGATTATTATAGTAACTAAGATTATTAAAAATTGAAATAATCCAATTAGTTGACTTGGGTTCATCAAAAACATATTCAACTGGATTTCTTCTGTCATTGTTGGTATCAGTAAAGGGTATTACAAAATTTTCAGAGTTATTAGTTTTAAGTGTCTGGAAGTTTTGAGTATTATTGCTTGTTGTAGGGGATGACTGAGAAAAGGAAAAATTCTGAAAAACAGCACAGATTAACGCAATAGATAAAACCGTAATTAAAAGACATTTAAAGCATGATAAATTATAAGAAGGGAGTATTTTTCCAAAATTCAATATCATATTTATTTTTCGTAAATCGAGTATATAATTGTAGGATTTACAACTATATACTCTACTCTACTCTAGTTTACTATTCCACAAATGGATCTGGATAGGTTAGAATAACTTTGGAGATTTCAGAACGCATAAGATGCGAAGGAGGCAATTCTCCAGAAGAAAACATTTTTCGCATTTTAGTTCCGCTTAATTCTTCTCTAAATTCGGACTCGTGTGGACAGGTACGCTCATTAACATAGCCTTGGCACTTTTTACAAAAGTAAAAGGCCGGGAAAAATATCGGTTTGATTTCTAGTTCAGGGTAGTCCTTAAAAATTTCATGTGCAGCAAATGGAGAGTAATAGTTACCTACACCTGCGTGATCCCTGCCTATAATAATATGAGAACAGCCAAAGTTCTGACGCATTATTGCATGATGAATAGCCTCCCGAGGTCCAGCATATTTCATCTCCGTATGCAAAGTGGAAAATATGATCCTAGATTTAGGATAATAATTATCGATTAAAACAGTATAGGAGTCCAAAATCACCTCGTCTTTAAAATCACCTTTCTTTTTCTTACCTATTAAAGGATTTATGAATAAGCCATCATAGATATTCAGGGCAGCTTTTTGCAACATTTCATGAGCCACATGGGGAACGTTTCGAGTTTGAAATGCAACAGTGCTTTTCCAACCCTGCTCTTCAATTTTTTTTCTTGATTCTGAAGGGGTAAGGCGAAATTTATCATCAAAACTACCATCAGCAGCAGCAGCAGTAGTAGTAGCAGCAGCAGCAACTACTTTTACTTCACCTCCAATGAGACTATCTTTCATAGTAACAAATTTCTGAAAACCAGGATGCAAAGGATCACTTGTTTGATATATGGATTTTGCACTTGCTTTTTTATCAAATTCATAGATATCTTCTACGTCCATAACCCCAAAGATTTGACCATTATTACGTAAAGCAACTTGTAAAGAGTCTTTAGCTTTTTTTGCCACATTGTCATCAACATCCAATACGATAGGAATGGTCCATGGCAAATCATTGGCGAGTCTGCCCATACTCACAACGTTTAGGAAATCTTGTTCATTTAAAAATCCCTTCAAGGGACTAAACACACCAAAAGAAATATTTTCTATTTCCTTTTTTAGCCCTAAATCAACATCTAGTGTAAAAAGATCCCTGTCAATTTTAGATTTATCTATAAAATTATTTGTTAAACTTCCACCGTGCGGTCTTGTAGGCATAATTTTATGAAATAATAAGTAGGCTATTTCATTCTTTTTTTATTAGATCACTCATTTACTCCAATGCAAGCCACATTCTTTGTGAAAATCATTTTCCCACCACCATCTTCCAGCTCGCAAGTCTTCACCTGGTTTTATTGCACGTGTACATGGAGCACAACCTATACTCGGATAGCCTTTATCATGTAACTTATTGTAGGGAATATCATTCTTCTTTATATAATCCCAAACCATGTCGTTGGTCCAATCTACAATAGGATTAATTTTAATAATGTTATTGTTTGAGACATCAACCTCAACTTTTTTTACATTAGAACGTGTAAATGTTTGGTCTCGTCTTAATCCAGTAATCCACGCATCTAGAGTTTTTAGCATCCTCCTTAAGGGATGGACTTTACGTATTTCGCAGCACAATTTTCTTTCTTCTACGCTGTTATACATGAGATTAACACCACGCTCTGTAACCATTTTTTCTACTTCCATATAGTCAGGGAACATAGTTTCAATGGATATAGAATATTTGTCTCTTATCTTGTCCATTACATCATATGTTTCAGGATTGAGTCTACCTGTATCCAACGTAAAGACACGGGTTTTTTCACCATGTATATTATGTATTAAATCTATTACTACTACATCTTCGGCTCCGAAACTAGATGCAAAGGCAATTTTTGGAGCAAAAGTCTTCAATGACAATGATAAAATATCTTCTGCACTTTCAGCTTCAAACTTATTCGGATCTGCAGAATAATGATTCATAAATTCAGTTTTATTGATATTATCATTAGTATTGGACAACATGATAATAAATAAAGATACAACTCATATAACATTATCTTATTTTACCCTATTATCATTTAGACTATTTAATCGTGACATTTAGTTTATTAGGGAGTATATTCTAGTAAATAGAACTCGTGGTGATTTAAGGGTCTGAATTTAGAAAAGTGGGAATTATTTTCAGAGTATAAAAATTTGGGCTTTGACCCCTTAAGATGGTTACCCGATTGCTATAACGAGTTAACACATGAAAAGTATAATGATATTGCCAATGAATTTAAAAGAGATAATTTAAGGATAACAGTCCCAAGTTACTATAGCTATTTCCACTATCCAGAAAAAAAAGACGCAGAAATAATTAGGAGAGTGTACAAAGTAGATGATGAATTTAGGCACGAAGACCTGAAGACCAAAAAAGCCGTTACAATATTAAAGTACAATAAAAATGTAGTCTATGACGATGACCTAATAGTTAAAGAAATCAAGAAGATATCAAGTTCACTTGATTCAAAAATAGAAGTAGACAAATTATCTATCATACCTACAAATACCACAAAGGATTTTCAATTTATACTATTTGATCATATAAAGTCTCAACGAGGGAACAAAACTGGATACACTATTGTAACTAACTCCAATACCCAAGCAACTGATGTTACTCAGCCTATTACCGCTCCAATTCATATGGAAATATCTCTTACAGAGGCTATTAATCTTTTAAATCTTGTTGGATGCACTAGAGATATAAAACTTTACCCTATATATGATGCGCCTAATGATGAAATGCTTGATGAAATAAGAAGAAACATTGATAGCTTTACAATTAAATACAATTATACATTTGAAGACTATAGTTCCTTGAAACTGGGAGGTCTTTTTTTTGGTACTACAGCCGTAGGTAATACTCATAAGGAATTACCAAATAAATATGACTTAATAGAACAAGATATGCAAATAATAGTAACTGATAGAATGGGACTGTTAGCTTGTTTAGGATTGTATGTAATTACTACCCTGGATGAAGTAGTTACCAAAAAGTTAAATAGTTATGGAATAGATATGAATAAAGTAATTCAGCTAAAAGACCTGGCATTAAAAAATCTTACAGAGCCAAAGTTATCTCTTGGAAGAATAATATCAAAATATCTGCCGGATTTTGAAAAACAATTTGACGTACAATCTAATATATTGGTAACTCATCCGGTATCAAAAAATGGTATATCTTCATTTTTAGAGCTATCAAAATTGATAAATAAAGAAGTAATAATTGACCAACAGCAAATACCATATGTTGACAGAGATATTGCAGCATTTTTAGCAAAAGAACATTTAATCTCAAATACTAGCGCATCAACTTCTGATACTAATATGATAATAGTATCCAAGGACTTTGCTACAACCATGATAGAAGAGTTATCCAAGCACAAATCAAATCCTGCTATTGTAGGAAAAATTGGAAAACCAGGCAAGGCAGCAGTCCATATCCACAATAGTAAAACATAAAGATAATAACGAAAATAATAGTTTAAATTAAATTATGATAGTTTTTATACATAAATTTATTCCAAAGTTGACTATTAATATAGTAATATAACTGGAATTGAATTTAACTCTTTGAAACTATGTCTGGAACTAACGTATAATAGAAAATTTCATTTGAGCTGAGAACATTCTTGGTTTAATAATAATCAACGCAACATAGGTAGTAACATATACTTGACATATGATGATACTGAGAAGTGATTGAAAAATTATTACAAAAGACTATTACTCTTAAATGGGGAATTATTAAAAAATTCATCTCATACATTTAACGAAAGGATACAAGACAATCATCATGTGTGAAGAGAAATTGATAAATCTGGACTAAAAACCATTAATTACTGACTGAACTATCCCTTTTAACTTATCTAATGAAACAGGTTTGATAATAAAATCATCAACCGAAACATCGTTATCTAAATTGGCTGCAATGTCTGATTCAGATATCTGCTGAGCAGTAACAAAAATTACCTTTATATCCGGTTTAATCTTTTTAATTTGATTAGTCAACTTATATCCATTCATATTTGGCATACGGATATCAGTCATTACCAAATTATATTTTGAATAGTTCGCCTTGAAATCGTCTAATGCATTAAGAGGATCTTCAAAAGCCGAAACAATGAGTCCAGACATCTCCAATGCTCTTTTAAAAACCATAAGTAAATCTACCTCGTCATCAACAATTACTATATGATATTTATCATTGGAATTAGAACTGTTATGTTTAGCGAGACTGCTCAACAAAATTGTATGGCAATCGATATATAAAAATATTAAACTGAATTGAATAGATATTATAGTATAACAAAGATATCATAAATAGTATCTTTATTCAATTGATGTATTCGGTATAAACTTTTTTATTTTAACAATGTTACAAGTACTTCTCGGCGACATAAAACTACATACCTTTGTTCAAATCTGATTACGGTTCATCAGTTTTATTGTGTTAGCTACATTCTATAGAATAAACTATGTCCAGAATCAATATCTCTGTGCACAAATTACAAGAAAAGATCTTAATTTGAGTAGATATATTCTTCAAACTATTACAACACAACGGAAAATAATGATGCTTGACTTAAATGGTCTAAATTCTACATTTTTCAAAAATCTTAAATGTTTCATAAAAATGATGATAGCAAATTTTTATTATATGAGAGATACTTGTGAAGCTACCTTTGAGTATTAACGCGTATATTATAATTAGGAAATATTTATTAACTCGATCTCTTAGAGCTATATATATAGTACATGGAATTTATTCAGTTTTATTCCATATTATATACAATTTTTCTCTAAATAAACATAAACACACAATTTTGCTTTAGATTTGCAATACTTAACAAAAACAATAAATACTCCTTTGTTCATATCTTATTTAATATCATGATAGATGATCTAACCAATCTATCGAATTGTAACCAAGATGACAATAGAGATAGTATCTACAATAATCCTTCTAATGAAGTAAAAAAGTCATTTATCCATGATACTCAGGCTACAAAGCTACAGAAAACAGAGGAGAAGGAGAGGGTGGTGAAAGATATTAGAGAACAAATAAACTTTATAAATTTTACCCAACAATATTGTATTGGATTTATTGACATAATTAACTCCACGCAAGAGACTGCAAAAATAACAGATCCCAAAAAATTGAGGAAATACTATTCTCTTTTTTTAAATTCAATGAGTGCTATTCTTCATCAATACAATGGTAAAATTGTTAAAAATAGCGGGGACAACTTGTTCTTTTATTTTCCCAAAACATCATCTGTGGAGAACAAATATGCTCTAAGAGAGGTTTTTGATTGTATTAACCTAATGATAAAATCTAACACAGCTTTAAACTTAGAATTGCTACAAGATGGTCTTCCTCGTATCGATTATAGAATTAGCATGGACTATGGAATGGTAGAAGTTGCTTTAGGGGCAAATAACAAGGAAGTTGATTTGTTTGGCTCGGTTGTAAATGAATGTGCCAAGATAAACAGTCTATCAAAGTGTAATGGACTAAGCATAGGCAAAGGATTGTATAAAGTTCTTATTGAATCGGGTTTTAGTAAAGAATTTGACTTAAAAGAAAACAAAGTATCTTTAAACAAGACCTCCGATAACTTGTTATCGTTTTACACCATACTTGACAAAAGATTAGAAGAGACAGAAAAGGATAAACAGGATATTATTAGCAGTAGTAGCAACACCCAATCTTTTACAAATGGTATTAGACATCCTGCCGAGGATTCGCTAAACAGGACATATAAAATCTTGTTAATAGATGATGATGAAGATATTTTATACACTTTCCGATCATTATTAAGAAAGGAGAAATATAGTGTAGAGGCTTTCTCTAGTCCCATTGAGGCTCTAAAGCATATAACAGAAAAGAAATCTCATGATTATGATCTGGTGGTAATGGATATTAGGATGCCTGAGGTAAGTGGAATAAAGCTTTTCTACATGCTTAAAGCCGTAGACCCGTATATGAAAATTCTTTTTGTAACTGCTTTAGATCTGGTTGGCGAATTTGTAGAGGCTCTGCCTGAAATCAAAATGAGTGAAATTATGCGAAAACCGTTAAGTGAGGAACAATTTATTTCCCAAATAAAAAAGAAGCTATCCCAAGATGGTAATTAGTCGGGACATCAAATTTTATATTTTTTTTATATTAATAATCAAACATTACGGGTTAGATTGGGTCTCTGGTGGCGGTCTAACTAGAAATATAAAAACGTTACATAAAAAACAAAAGAAACATCGTTTTGAATAGTCTTATGCACATTTTTCGAAATAATTATTTACTATCCAATATTACCAAATTTATTATCTTACCTTCTGCAGTATTATCTTTCATCACCATAGTATCTTTGGATCCTACATTATGGATATCTTCTGAAATACATCATTTTTACATAGAATTAATTGCAGTTATTTTGGGTGCAGTACTTGCCCTTTACTATATTTTGCGTTATAAAGTATTAGAAGACAAATTTAGTCTCTTTGTAGGAATAGGATTTTTTATTAGCGTTTCAATTGACCTGTTTCATGTAATAGTATCCTTTATGTTAATTGACAATACATCATTTATAAAATACTTTATTCCCCAAACCTGGTTTGCAGGAAGGTTCTTTTTGGGTGCTATGCTCTTAATTGCAATACTAAAGTATGCATCAACTTCTCAAAGAGAAGAGATTGGCGATCCCACTAACAATGAATTAAAGTCCACTTCTTCAATATCATCATCTTCATCTACATCTAAGCAAAGAGAAGATGGTAAAGGCGTAGGAAAAGAATATGATGTTGACCTCAAGAAGGATAGCGTAATTCTCTATATAACGTTATTAGGAATAGTCGCAATAGTAACTGCAATAAGCTCTCTATTTTTAATTTTTCCTTCATCTGTTTTAGACGACTATTCTTTACATAGACCATATGAAGTTCCGCCCGCCATTCTGTTTTTCCTTGTATTATTCTTTTTTTATAAAAAAAGAATTTATCAAAAAAAGGATGTTGTTTACAAAGGTCTTGTTTTGTATCTTGTTATTGATTTTTTCACACAAATTATAATGTCTTTTTCAGCTACATCGTTTGATACAGCCCATAATATAGCACACGTCCTGAAAGATGTCGGTTACTTTGTAAACATAATAGCACTTGTTGTATCTAGCATGCAGTATAGCAACAATCTAAAAAGAAATAATTTAATAATTAAAGAGAATTTAAAGAGAATACAAGAAACTGATAAAATTAAAGATGATTTTATCAATATTGCGGCCCATGAATTACGTACCCCTATTCAGCCGATCTTGGGTCTTGCCGATTTGTTGGAACAAAATTTTCAAAATAATAAGAATAACATAAATTTAGAGGAAGTGAAAGAAGATATGAAAGTAATTAAAAGAAACGCCAAAAAACTACAAAAACTAACTAACGACTTATTAGATGTATCAAGGATTAACAGTCATATTTTAACTCTTAATCTGTCGAAATTTGATATTTTGGAGGTTATAACAAATATTGTCCAAGACTTTAAACAGGCAGAAAAAAAGAAGAATAATATATCTTTAATTTGTAATATTGAAAGTGAATCTAAAGACAACAATACTTTAGGTTCTACAAGCGAGTCGCAAATTTTCGTATATGGTGATAGATCCCGGTTAGTTCAAGTATTGTCTAATCTGTTGAACAATGCAACAAAGTTTACTAAGGAAGGAGAAATCACAGTCACAGTAATGTTTAAAGAAAAACCTAATGAAATTGTTGTTAATATAAGTGATACTGGTACAGGTATCAACTCTGATATTATGAACCATTTATTTGAAAAATTTATTTCAAAATCGGATGGGGGGACCGGCCTGGGGCTGTTTATTTCAAAGAGCATAGTTGAAGCTCATGGAGGAAAGATCTGGGC
>JAPSGR010000057.1 GCA_031177355.1 Candidatus Nitrosocosmicus sp.
TATTTTAAGAACTACTTCCAATACTTTTTTGGCTGGAACTCGCATTATAGCTTTACCTAATTCGCCATTCTCGCCAGTGCTACCTGCAAAAAGCATTGTATATATAGGTACCATGGATGTTCCGATGCGTGACGCACCTCCATAAAAGCCAATTGTAGCAACTTCATGTTGTCCACAGGAATTAGGACATCCACTAATCTTGATAGTAGAATCTACAAAGTCATTGTCCTTATCGATATTTAGTTCTAAGAATTTGCTTTGAATTTCCTTAGCAAGTCTGTGAGAGTTCGTAATAGCAAGGTTGCATGACGTAGTTCCAGAGCAACCCACTGTGGACACAATGGAATTTGCACCTGGGTTTCCTAATCCTACTCCAGACAATCGTTGAAATACCCTGGGTAATTGATCTGCTTTTATATATCGAATTAAAAAGTTTTGTTGAGGCGTATTGCGTGCTTTCTTTTCTAATGAAAACTCTCGAATACATTCAGCAAGTGCACGTAATTGGCTAGACGTTATATCGCCGGCACCTAACGTTATATATACACTGTAAAAACCAGATTGTTTTTGAGCAACGACATTTGTATTAAGCCACCTATTATAAGGAGTATCATCAGGGTCAGAATTTATCATAGGTAATTTCTTTTTTTTTCCGTTGGATGGTAAAGGAGTCATAACAGGATTTGTTGCGGCTGTCTCAGCTAATTTCAAAAAGTCTTCAAATGTATTTCTTGTTGGAATCGAGATTGTTGCTTCTACCAATGTACGCTCTTTTAGCAATAATACCTGGAATTTTTCCCACCCTATTTCATTAACTAAATATCGCATTCTATTTCTAGCTAGATTCTCCCTATTTCCCAATCTATCGTATAGACGAATAGTAGCTATAGATGTAGATAACAGTCTCGATTCTGGAGTGAATTCTTCTAACAAATTACCTATAAATGAAGCAGCACCTAAGCCGCCTCCCAAATATATACGAAATCCTTTTATTCCATCTCGAATGACCGGAACCAGTCCTACATCCGCAATTCGAACATAACCATGGTCAGAACAACATGAGAAATTGAATTTAAATTTTCTAGGAAGATTTTGACAAATAGGATTTCGTAAAAAAAATCTTGCGATTGATTTAGCATAGGGAGTTGTATCAAATGGCTCATTAGGACATACACCTGAAAAATGACTGCACATTACATTTCTAATGGTATTACCGCATGCTTCTCGCGATGTAAGTCCAACTTCTGCTAATCCTCGAAAAACTTCACTAACATCTTCTAACTGTACCCAATGCAATTGAATATTTTGTCTCGTAGACACATGAGCAGATCCGATTGAAAATGATTCTGATAAGCTGGCGATCTTTTCAAGCTGGTTAGGTGTTATATCGCCGCCAGGAACTTTTATTCTGATCATACTGAATTCACTGTTTAATCTAGACCCATAAGCACCATTTTGAAGTCTAAAACGTCTAAATTCATCTGCATTTAATTTATCTTGACGATAAAGCTTTACTTTATTAGCAAAATATTCTGATTCTTCTGCTATACCCCATTTTTCATTTGTATCAGGTTCTTTATTTTTTAATGATGAAAGAACGTCATATTCAATAGATTTTGCCAATGTTAATACTATGATGGATTAACAAACCATATATTTTTTATGGAACATGCATTTTATACATACACTAGTCAATTCTGGCATCAAGAAGTAAAGTCTAATTTAGAAAAACTTATAGTTACAATTATAAAATTAGTAATTAGGTGGGGTCGTAGCGAAGCCAGGCATCGCAACGGGCTCCAGATCAAATAAAAGGGCAAATATAGAAGAAACCCGTGGATCAGGGGTTCAAATAATATATTAAATATATTAGGATAATTCCCTTCGGCCCCATCTTGTTAGTAATTTATAAAGCGACAAGATTATAATAAAAGACATTATAAATAGTCGCAGAAAGGTAAAATTGAAAAAAAAGCATTATGACACAATCAATTCGCTTATTTCTATCCCTCTGAAATGAACAGACAATTATATATAATGGTTAGAAGCCCGATTTGGGGGTTGATTATAATGTTTATGAATTAATTATTCATCCAGTTCAAAATTGATTGCAGTATATTATAAAAAAATTTCGAATGATGATATTGATTCAAATATAAATCACACAGTCTATGCAAATTTTAAGGCTTGAAAAGTTATTTATACACAAGATATTTGATTTATATTTAATAAGCTCAATATAAAATAAATATTGTTTGCAATGTTAAGTAGAATTATTTGTTTTCATAGCGATGGATCAAGGAAATGAATCATAATCACACCCATCCAAAGTTTGGAGATATTACTATTGTTTAGCTTAATCTGTAAGTCAAAAGAAATTGCACGTACCGATCATAACCTTTGCATAATCAAATGAATAATTACGGATAATTGGATCAAGAAAAGCAATAGTAAAAACTATTTTGTCTTCTTAAAACTAAAATAACAAGAATGACATCGATCTTTGCCATATATAACTCCAATTCTACCACATTCAGAGCATTTTTTTTCATTATCAACGGTAGAATCTAATGATTTTATCTTTTGGATACATTTATCACACATAGGCGCATCAAGGTCATGACTCGATAGAAAGACATCTCCACACTGTGAACACCTAAAGCTATAAAGTTTTCCTTTAGGTTTCCATTTTCTAAATGGAAAAGCAGGAAAGGAATAGAATATTTTTCTAAACGGATTGGCCATAAAGTATATTACAATCATACAAACACCCATTTTAGTTTAATGGCAATGCAGCAATAATAAAAAATAATATAAACAATCATGAAAACTTATTTTTATATAATTGTCTGTTTCCTATTCTAATAAGGAAAACTCCAGAAGAGATCAGAATCAGAGTAATAAATAAGAACAAAGGATTTATCACTTGTATAAGTAAATTAGGTGCATCCACTATATAGTCACATGTTTTTTCACAAACCTTTGTAACAGGAAATAATAATAGAATAAATCCAAACAATATTAGCATAGAAACACCTATCGTGGAGATTACAGCACCTAATTTTATCATCTGACGATATCTTAATGTGGTATTCATATCGACAATTATCAAGTCTCAATATTCTAGTTTCGATGAATCGATGGTAACATATTTATATTCACTGTTTCTTGAAACTCTATTGAATTGTTTATTGTAATATATAAAAGGAACATCCTCTCTTACATGCAAATCCCAAATTTTATGCACTTGATCGAAATATACTTTTCTCTTCTTCTGTTTACGCCTTAGAAATTCATGACATAGTATATGAGATATTTTAGCGCAATTGTTATCAGCAAAGTACCTCTCATTTTTAAAATCTGAAGAAAAAACTTTGGGTCTAAACCATGTGGTTAATCCAAAATTCTCTCCATGATAACCTTCTAAATGACAATCCGTCCACATAGGTTTGAAGTATGTAAGATAAAAGTGAAAAACTGAAAAACCTCGTTCTCGATGATCTCTTAAAAGATAAGCTAGGTTAATTCGGTCAAAAAGTTTTCCAGGAACTACCGGCAAGATATCCACTTCCACAGATAAATCCTCATGAAATTCATGCTTGATCCACCATTTAAAAAACCGGGTCATTGAAGAAACATAGTTCCAGTCTTGCTCATATCGCTTCTTCCATTCCTCATTCTTCGACACATAAATAAAAAAAAGTTTATCCTGCACTATAAGATACACACAATACATCAATAAAATTTTGACTCATCAATAGTAATGCAATACAAAAAGTTCATAATTTAGAAGCAATATAGACAAATCAAATGTCATTTAGAAAATTAGGTGCTGTAATACTTTTAGTTTCAGACATGCGTAGATCTATCCGGTTTTATAAAGAAACCCTTAATCTGCCCATTAAAAAAGAGTCAGAAGAATGGACAGAATTTTTCAATAAGGAAACAGTACTAGCCTTGCATCCAGCAAAGCACAAGGAGAATTTGAAATCCGGTCAACATATTCTAATCGGTTTTACCGCGAGTGATTTTGATTATACAATAAATAACTTAAGAGAAAAAGGTGTGGCCTTTTTTAAAAATGCTAAAGAGGAAGGCTTTGGAAAACATGCAATAATTGAAGATCCTGATGGTCATTTAATTTCAATTGTAAAATTAAAAGGCAACCAAAATGAAGAAGATGGATTTGATTTTCTTGGCTTAGTTGGTGCAGAATAATAGCTTCTTGATTGCGGAGAGATTTATGTGGAATCTATCGTTAATATTAGATGTTTTTATTGAGAGAGCAATTTGCAATGCGTTTGGTATAAAAATTAAAAGAGAATAATCGAGATAAGAAATTGCTGATTAAAAACAATTAGCATCTAGGATTATCTATAAAATTATTTTACCAGGATTTAGTATATTTAAAGGATCAAAAGATTTTTTGATATACTTAAAATAGGAAAGAATAAAGCTATTATATACATTCTTTATATACGGTGTTCTAGATATACCATCACCGTGTTCTGCTGTGATAGTTCCTTTGTATTCTCGTATTTTACTAAATATTAAGTGAGTAATATTATCCAATATCATTGTTTGTTTTGAATGTAATTGATTATCAGAATAGCCATCATCACTTACGATAGGACGGGTATGAAGATTTCCATTGCCTAAATGACCATACATAACATATGACAGATTATATTCTTTATATAGTGTCAATATATAGGTAACATACTCGTACAGATGACTTACAGATACAGCTGTATCCTCAAATATAGTAAATGGCTTTCTATTTCCAACTGTGTATCTGATTGCCATATTTAGAGCATTTTTTCTTGAGCTCCATAATTTATTTATTGAATCTACATCATGAGCATGTTCTAAGACCTTTCCTTCCGAACCTATAGCATTTTTAAGCAATTCAAAAATTGAATTAATCTGACTCCTATATTGGTAAAAGTATTCAATAAATAACAGGCATCCATTATGGTTTGCAGTAGCAGATTTAATTGACGAGTCCATAACTGAAGCATCCAAAAGCTCTAATGCGACCGGCCTTGTAGAAAGTATCTTGTTGGAGTAAATACAGGCCTTTAAAATGTTAGGAAAATAGACTATAAACAATGATCTAAAAACAGGTAAATCTATAATCGTTAGTTTTAAGGAATTAAAAATAGCGAGAGTCCCCTCAGATGCTGCGAAAAGATTTTGAGGGCTGAAAGCAGGGTTAAAGACAGAATCTAGTCTATATCCACATGAATTCTTGCTTACATTAGGATACAAAGGAGGTATTTTATCATAAATCGAAAACAATGGCAATAAAATTTTTTTTAATCTATCATCGCAAACACTATTTTCAGCAAAACCATTTTCCCCATTAGGATAGACAAAATCGACGTGTTGTAAGTACCTCAAGATACTACCATATCCTAATCCATACGGCCCTGAGGAGTTATTTGAAACCATTCCTCCAATTGTACAATAATTACTACTTGCAGGATTTGGGGGCAAAAACTTGTTATGTTTTCGTAACTCTTTATCGAGTAATCCTTTAACAATGCCAGGTTGAACACTTACTGTATTTGACTGCAGGTCTAACTCAAGGATTTTGTTCATATATTTAGTAAAATCAAGCACTATTCCATTCGAAAGACTTTGGCCAAGTAAACTTGTACCCGCACCTCTGCAAGAGATCGACAATCCGTTCTTGGCTGCAAAACTCAAAGATACTTTGATATCATCCTCCTCTTTAGGAAAGCATACAAGTTCAGGATAAATTTGATGAGAACTTGAATCTACAGAATAATACTCTTTAATCCAGGACTCATCAGAAACATCGCCTTCGAAGGAAAATTTGAACTCATCCAAGATATCCATAAATATTTCATGTCAATAAGAAATATAATATTTATTAAAAATTGTCAAAAGAAATGACTAAGGAAAAAAATAAAGCTATTTTGTAATTATATAACTCAAATTTTCGGTAACAAAAATGGTATGTTCAGCTTGAGACACAACTTTATTATTCCCTTCCACTAAGATCGGATACGCCCTTACATTCTTTTTCTTAACCAAATAATCCACCATCGTCCGTGCTTTAGACTCATCGAAATCATCCACTAGCCAACGTAATGCAAATGGAAGCGTCTTAAATTTGTTCCATAAGTACATACTGAATTCATCCGCTTCTTTATCTTTGGTTGGCTTTCTAGAGATTAATGAATAAATATTTCTTATCTTTCCTTCATATACTATTCCTAATCCATCCTTTGTTGTAACAAATGGCTCTATGGCGTAAGCCTGATTAGATGATAATGAGAAGGAGGATCCGTATGTTTTAATATTAGGAATAGATTTTCCCGCATGTATAACGTACTGTTCAATAGAATGACCGCTTAAGTTTTGAATTGGTTTTAGGCCATTGTGTGATATCGTATTCTCAATTGTTTTGCCAATCTCACTTGATTTAGTACTATTTTTTGCAACTTTAATTGCCTCAGATAAAGATAATTCAGCTACCTTTACCAATTGATCATACTTAGGATCATACGAAATAGTAACTGCGGTATCTGCAATATAGCCATTTATATGTACACCCAAATCGATTTTCACAACATCAGAATCTTTTATTACAATTTGATCATCGGGTTCAGCAGTATAATGGGCAGCTATTTCATTTATACTAACATTAACTGGAAATGCCGGCTGTCCACCATTATCACTTATCTCCTTTTCTATAGAATTGCATATATCATAAAGTGTTCTACCGATATGATTTCGTTTTCGTGTATTTTCTCGAACTATAGATGCTATATGACCGGCACGAGTGTAATTCTCTAGAGACATAAAATAGAGATACTATCACCCCGGAATATAATAATAATGCGAATAATGATTTATATTAATTGAAACAAGATTAAAATTAGACAAAAAATTTCTCTTTAGAAAGGGATCGTAGTCTAGCTTGGTAGGATGCCAGCCTTGGGCGCTGGAGGTCGTCGGTTCAAATCCGGCCGGTCCCATGATCTAATAATAAAAAGAAAAAATTAAACTCGTCTGCCTCTGCGGCCACCAGGTTTTCTAGTTGTATCATGTGGAACAGGGGTTACATCATCAATCCTTCCGATTCTAAATCCTGCTCTAGCTAACGCTCTAATGGCGGCCTGGGCTCCAGGACCTGGAATTCTTGGCCCTACTCCGCCAACTGCCCTCACTCTTATATGAAGTGCATTAATGCCCTTCGTTTTGGCTGCATCGGCTGCAGAAACAGCAGACTTCATTGCTGCATAGGGAGATGATTCATATCGGTCTGCCGTTACATGACGCCCACCAGAGCTGATAGAAATAGTCTCCGCACCACTTATGTCAGTTATATGAACTAAAGTATTATTATAACTACTGAAAATATGGGCTACCCCCCACTTATATTGAGTAATTTCTTCTTGCGACATTAATGTAGAAATTTTGAGTGTCACATTTAAAAACCTTCTTAAGTAAAATGAGTAAACCCACGGTTCCTAAGTATTTTCTTATTACCATCTGATTGAATAATAATTACTTTTCCATGTCCAATTTCTACCTGGCCAATTACAAAAAGTTCTAATTTATGTGTGGTCAAAATTTTTGATATTTTCAATAAATTCTTTTCAGATATTGTTCCTATAATATGGTATTCTTCACCACCATAAAATACAAGATCGTGATACTCGAGACCATTCATAGATGCGAATTCTCGCAGTTTTGAAGGAACAGGAATCTTTTTCTCATCTATCAATAGATTTACGTTACTCATATGAGATATTTGGTTCAAAGACGAACCAAGACCATCGCTAGAATCGATCGACGAAGTAAAATAGGATGCAAGAAAAATTCCAAATTTGTATGCGGGCGTAGGATTTAATACAGAATCGATTGACCTTCTCTCAAAGTCGTTATCAGGGCTTGGTAAGTTGTTCATCAATATTTTTAATCCTGAGGAAGTATATCCGAAAGTTCCTGAAACTACAACATAATCTCCCTCTTGTGCCCCGTTTCTTCTAGGGATATTAACTTTTGGCGATAAGGATCCAAACATGCAACAGTCAATTATGATTTCTTTAGATTCATTGATGTCACCGCCAATAATATCAATTTCAAAATCTTTCGAGACGATAGATAAGCCATCAAGCAGCTTGGTAATTTCACTATTTTTTAATGTTCTAGGTAATCCCAATGAAATTAATGCGAATCTTGGTTTCACTCCTTTTGATACTAAGTCACTAATACTAGATACCATTGATTTTCTAGCAATTTGTTCAAATGTCATTGTAGGAGGTACATCCGTATGCTCAACAAGCATATCACAGGTAATAGTCAACGACATATTCTCATGAAGTTTACTATCGAGTGAATTTAGAGGTATAATTGATACATCATCCTTACCGAAACAAGGGTCTATGCTGCGGATTCCAAATTTTGATATTATTAAATCTAATATTTGCTTCTCATTGAATTTTTTCATATGCTTGTACTATCTTGTCATAGAATGTTTTATAGAGCGAATCCACTTTTTTGGTAGATGATTCTAAAGACATCCTAAGCACATGTTCTGTATTTGAGATACGTATTAAAATCCATGAGTCATCATCCAGAATGAATTTCAAGCCGTCAGTGTAAACGATATTAGTTGTATAAGATTTTAGAGCAGATAGTATTTTATCAAATAGTTTTTCATTATCAGTTTTTGCATTAATAGGATATTTGGTCCGTATTTGCCTAAAATTTGATGATATTGTTATACACTCTTTGATTAAATTTTGATCTAAAGAACTAATAATAATACTAGCTAGTAAACCATCCCTGCAAGAAGTGAAACTAGGCATGATAAAACCTCCACTACTTCCTTCTCCACCTGATTCAGAATGAGTTTCAATCATCCTTCGCAAAACATTTGATTCACCTACTTTAGAAATGAAAATTTGACCGTTGTGATCTTTTACATACTTTTCAATAGCTAAACTTGTATCCAAGCTAATGGTAAATTTCTTAAATCCGTTATTATTAATGACGCTTGCAATACAGAACAAAAGTGTTAAATCAGGATTGAGTTGAACTCCGTCACTATTTACTACTGCTAATCTGTCACCATCTATATCAAATGCAAAACCAAAATTCAAGTTATTTATTTTAACTAAATTACAAAGGTCCGTTAGTGGGTCTGATGTAGGATCGGGACCTCGAGAAGAGAACCCCAGTCTATCATTTATCCCAAGGTATTTTACCCGATATAAATCAAGCAAATAGTTAGTATAATTACACGCAGCTCCTCCCCCAAAATCAATTCCAACCTTAAAATCTACGTTTGATTGATTTGGTTGTTGAATATGATTCAATATATCAGTTGTATAATTGGGATCAACTTTGAAATATTGTCCTATTAGAGAATATTCATTGATTCTAGTGTTTAATAACTGTTCTAAATCTGATTCAAATAAACCTCTACCGTCAATAAGCATCTTTAAGCCATTCCAAGGTAAAGGGTTATGAGATGCGGTAATCATTAAGCCTCCAGTATATTTTCTTGCTTCCCTAAATAAGACCGGCGTAGGTGCTACACCCATGTCATACACATCAATTCCTTGTTCCATGAGACATCCAGTTACAACTTCAGCGATCAATCTGCCCGATGGTCTACTATCTCTTGCAATAACACAGTTCTTTACAGTAAAATTATTTTTTAAATATGAGCCGAAAATTCTTGAAAAACGAGCTATCTCCTGCACACTAAGGTCTTGATTAAAGACACCTCTAATTCCTGAGATAGATATCTTCACGATGATAAATATACGTATGCAATAATTTATGTTAATGGGCTAGAAGGTTATATTAAGAAAAACGTGAACCTGTTAGCATAACTTCACACTGCTCACAAATTCGTTTATCTATATTCGACTCTATACTGTGATGTACATCGCATATGATAAATGTATACCTCATAAAGTTGCATAACTGAATAAATTTTGTCATTGTGCTTGGAGAATATGCATTATTTGTAGAAAGATCTTTGGAAATATCATTGATCATCTTCATTACTTCAAAATTATCTTCTAATTTTGCTACCAATGAAAGATCTCCGCGTGTTCCTCTAATGTAATTACTAACCGCCGCTTGAGTAATTCCAAGTAGTTTGGCCACAGTTTCTTCTTTAAGATCATAATCATGGATTAATTTCTTTGATAAAATAGCTCGAATAGCAGGAATAAGTGACTTTGACTCAATTTCGGAGGGTAATAACATAATAATTCGTGAATTTCTAATTATATAAAGATTTCAAAAACAAAATAAACAAAAAATAATTGGGTGATAGATTAGCCTTCTTCCCAGCCTTTATCAAACACACCGTTTTTATGCAACGGAACTGGTTGGCCTGCGGTATATTCTAAAGGTCTCATCCAAAATATAGCATGAGTTGGACAAACACCTACACATGCACCATCAGAAATACACCTCTCTGGATAAAAGACAAATGCTTTGCCTCTTTTCCAACCTTCAACAGGTTTAACACGAAGTACATCCGGACCTAATGCGGTACAAATTTCTACACAAAGTGCACACCCAATGCATCTTTGCTCATCAACATCTGGAAGTATAGCAATTGGCATCTAATAATTCACTAATCGTCTAGTAACGATAAAACTATTTAAACTATTTGCCAATATCAAAACAGTGTTATACAAAAGATAAAAAAATCTAGATAAAAATATCTATTTTTTAATTTGACGCATTACGTCTACTTGACCACTATGAAGCCAGTCTTTTAATTCTTCATGAGATGGCTTTGTATCGTGTTTGCCTTGAAGATGAAGATGAAGTAATACATAATTTACCTGGTTCAATAAAACCTTGTTGTCTTCATCACCCTTGCGAGCTTTTGCTTTTAAGTC
>JAPSGR010000115.1 GCA_031177355.1 Candidatus Nitrosocosmicus sp.
GAAGGCCAATTCCTACATCCACATGTCCCTGCAAATGACGCTACAGGCAAGTTATTTGTAACAGATAGAGATCATCCAAGTGTACAGGTCTTTTCTACAGATGGTGAATTTCTTTATCGATGGGGCTCTGAAGGTGAAGGCGAAGGCCAAATTTCAAATCCTGAAAGCTCGATAGTTGATTCTCAGGGTAATGTGTATATTGCAGATTATGGAAATGATAGAATTCAAAAATTTGGTAACGATGGAACTTATTTAATGCAGTGGGGTACAAAGGGAGTTGACAATGGCCAATTCCAAGGTCCGTCTGGTCTTTCAATAGATAGTAACGATAACATTTACGTCACCGATAAAAATAACAATAGAGTTCAGGTATTTACTAGCGAAGGACAATATATAGCACAATTTGGTGGGGCTGATGCAGGAGAAGGACAGTTACTAGATCCAGAAGGTGTCGGTGTAGATAAAGAATCTGGGACCGTGTATGTAGCAGATACTGGAAACTCTCGTATAGTTGTGTTCAAGCCAACAACAGGATAGTTTCAATACTTATTTTTTGAATAATTTCTACGTACTCAGTAGTACTTTACATTGTGAATTCAGAGTGATTAGTAAATGAAAATCTATTTACTTTATACGTGTTTATTGATTGTAGCATTCCTGCTTGCAGGAAATATACTTGTAACTACTGTGATAGCTCATAACTTTAGTACCGATGATAATTCTACTTTCTTAACTCTTATAAACATGATATTAATTGAAAACAGACTGATAAATCAAAGCCTTTATGATAACTCTGCTGCTAATGCATCAATTCATTCTAACTATATCGAGAACATTAATGAAATTATTGATGATATTCTTGTAAGCGAAGACTCTCTACTTATAGATAGCGATCAGTTCTACAATAACACTATAATCGCAACAATGATGGCTAACTTGGGAGACGAAGTTTTGAGAAAGTACGGTTATGCATTTGGTATCCCTTCTAATATGATGATTAATATGAATTTCTCAGCCATCGACGGCTTAGAAAAGTCCGTTATTAAAAAATCAAATCCTAATAACCACCCTAGCCATAATGCACTAGAGATGGGGAATTATTCTGCAAATATTAAAGACAAAACCCATTACTATGGAGCGTTGGAAACCTCTAAGAGAATGTTAGAAGTTTATGAAAGCGATTTGGACTCTGCAGATACATCCTCGCAACACAATAGCTCACTAGATATTTTAAAGAATTCTTTGACGGAGCTTAATGAAAATATACACAATTATAGTCCCCCTTCAAAGATTATGGAAATTGTACATGGGAAAGTACATCCCAGTTTGCAATTAGCGTTCAACCTTAACTTCAAACGGTAGGATTATCAATCAACTGGTTTAAAAAAATAGGTTATGACGTTTCAAAATAAAAAATAGATTAGACATTAGTCCAAAAGAAAGGTGGTTAATCAAATTTATCATAGTTATCGGCCTGAGGTAAAAAAATTATTAAGGGGGTGAATACAAAAACAGAAGAGTATCTATTTTGTTTCACTAGTTGTGAACTTTAATCACTGTTTAGGTTTAAATACCAAATATTAAAGCTCAGGTGAATGCAAAAATCAATATTTTCTTTAACTATCATTTGTATCGTCGGTGTGCTTGTAATAATTGGATCAGTTTCAATATCAACCGCTTATGCTTCTTCTATATCTACCGATGACGCCCAATCACTCGAAATTTCAAAGTCTAAAGATTCTGCAGTAGAAAAATTGGCTCAGGCCTTACAAAAAGATAGAGATGAAGGTAATGAAAATGGCGGGGAGAACTGGGATAAAGCGATTGATTCTTTGAGTACAGAAATGGGAATTCCAGTAGATGACGATATAGAAGACGCACTATTAGAAATCACAGAAATACACATAAAGAATATTTCAAACAACTAATCTCTTATTTAATGGAGTCACGAATCTTCCATGATTCAAGATAAGAGTATTCATAATTACAAAACTTGTAAACAATCAAACTCCTAAAATTCATAAAATTACTTTCATATTTGTTGTATTCTTTTCACATAATCACAATTTTGAGAGGGGTATGCGAGTCGAATTACCAAGTGTCGTCTTCATCTATCAT
>JAPSGR010000116.1 GCA_031177355.1 Candidatus Nitrosocosmicus sp.
GGAGCAAGTTCTTATTATGGCGTGTGTTTGACTTTGGTAATGGATAGAGTTATGGGTGCTCATAATATGTTATTCTATCCTGGTAATACAATAGCCTGTTCTTTATAATTTTGTTTTCGCATAAATAGTTATGGGGTATCCTAATACCTAGATTAGACAAAAAAGGACGTTATGTGTGATATACAGCTGGTTTAAACAATTCAGATAAACCGAATTATAATTTAGCGGATCTATATCCATTGTAAGGGGCATATCCATTGAATGAATTAAAGTAACTTTGAAATTGCTTTTTGCTTTAGTAAAATAATTATGAGTGTTAACTATATTGAATTGTTTTTATGTTAATTTTTTATTTTTATTTATATCATTTTATTATGCGTATTGATATACTATATTATAATTTATCTTTTTAACTCGCAAACATGTTTGTTTTTACCGAGAAAATTTTATTATTCTATATACTTTTTTATTTTGTACTTTGGATTTCTTGAATTATTTCTTAATTTATAGCTACAGCAAGGACATGATAAGCCATTCCATTTGATGAAAATCTCGCAGATTTGACATCTTTTTTCGTCATTCTCATAGCGACATGTATTGTATGTTTTTTTAGATTTATATCTGATACAAATTCCTCTGCAAGTCAATATATATTATCTCCACTTTTCGTTTTTATTTAGTTTTTAATCGTCAATATAATACTTTACATCCTTTGTGATTATCTTCATTTCAATTGTTGTATGCTCTTTGCTATTTTTATGGCGTCTCCGTATTTTTAATATTTGTGAATATAGATACATTCTGTCTTGTAAGGAAAACTAATAAATAGACAGAATAAAAAAAGACAGTAGAAGATTGAAAATAGGGAATTACGAAATCCCTGATATACGATTATCTGAAGCCATCCAAGATGTAAAAAAAATATTTGATAAAGTGAAAAACACGCAGGACCTAACTCACTATTCCGATATCGCCGTAATGCTTGATTATAAAAGTAAGATTGGGGGGGCATTTTATAGAAGACTAAATAGTTTAACCCTTTTTGGATTATTGGAGGGACGAGCTAAATATAGAATTACGGACTTGGGGGAAAACATATCGTACCCAATTAATGATGAACAGAAGGCTGATTTGTCTTCCAAAGCTTTTCTCAATGTACCATTGTGGAATAAATTATATGCTAAACATGGGAAACTATTGGGTGATAACGTTTGGTTTGATATCAAAAACATTACAGGCATATCTGCTCCAGAGGCTCAGGCAGTAGAAAAGGACATTAGAAAATGGTATTTGGATGATGTAGTATACGTGGTAGAGAAACCAAATACTAAATTTGGAGAACAAAATAACCCTATATTGGAAGAAAACACAAAATCAAATGAGATTGCAAAAGTGGAAGAATCAAAACAAATTCATCAAGAAACGCTAAAGATAAATGATGCTGTCCTGGAAAAAATCCCTTTTGGTAGGGATATCATTATCTATTTACCAAAAGGAAATGTTGCTAAATCATGGGAAAAAGCTCAAAGATACATGAAGCTTTACCTTGAAGATTATGATGAGGATTACAATAAAACTAACCCTTTAGAGAAGCCAGTAAGTGATACTGAGGAGGTGTATGAGGAGGACATTCTGTAATGCATTTCCCAATTACTCTTATGTAGGCATCCGTATTTGGAATAAACTTTATTACTATGAAATCTTTATAGGATGTTGAGTCTTTAAACTATAACTATGAAACTGTGAAGAGGAATTATTTAGAGCGATACACGCGGTGGTGTTTCTATTCTATTTATCTTTGATATTCTCAAACATGCCGAAATACCGATACTATGAAACAAATTCTTATAATTTAGTATATTTATCAATAAGCATGAATGAATTGCAAGTCAAACAACAATTACTTTGTAAGTTGGAAAACAGTGATTATTATGTTGAATGGGGAAGTAAAGTTGCAATCATCTTTAATAAAAGGAATAAAAAGTATCGCATAGAGGAAACTGATGGCACTTATTCGTTAGAGTATGATTCTGACTATGAAACTGTTAAAATTGAAATCAATACCCGTGGAATGCATGAAAAGTTTGAACAATTAAACCTTCCAGATAGAGAGCAAAT
>JAPSGR010000003.1 GCA_031177355.1 Candidatus Nitrosocosmicus sp.
ACAACCTTCCGTAAGGAGAAGGGCGGCCATAGAAGATGGCGTTGATGGAATGGAGGTGTAATTATCAAGCCTTCGGGCGAGGTATTCAGCCTGCCATCACCAATAGCCCAACGCACCTGAATCAAGTGAAACTTTTTCACTGCAACGTTGCTACTGGTTACAAAGTATTTGCTCTGACTTATTTCATGCGTAAAGAATACTATTCTAAGTTAATCATATGGAATATTATTTGATGGAGTTATATCCTATATTTCAACTATAAAATTTATCATTCCTTTTGAGTATTATATATATAAAATATATCCATTATACATTGTTATTCAATAAGATGAGCCTGGTATTCAATCCACAGAATATAGACCAAGAAAAAATGGAATTTATTGAAATACTCGGATACAATATTCGATATCTGAGATTCCAAAAAAAAGGCTCAAGTAAAACTATTGTATTACTTCATGGTTTAGGAGCCTCAGCAGAAAGGTGGTCGGAACTCTGTCCCCTAATGCAAAAATATGAGGTTATAGTCCCAGATCTTATAGGATTTGGTTATAGTGACAAACCACTACTCGAATATACTATAGATTTCTTTGTTAAATTCCTTGATGAATTTTTTAAGAAATTAAACATTAACAATCCCATAATCATTGGTTCATCCTTTGGTGGACAATTAGTGCTAGAATACAGTTTGAAAAATAGGGATTTTTTTGAAAAAATAATCCTAGTTTCACCAGCAGGTACTCTTGAAAGACCAACTTATGTTTTGAGTCAATATATTTTCTCTGGGTTATATCCCACAATGGAAAATGTTGCAAGTGCCTTTCAAATGATGGCTAATAATCCGGATTACAAAGTAGACGATTGGACAATAAAGGATTATGTTAATAGGATGAGACTTCCTAACGCAAAATATGCCCTGATATCTACCTTGCTGGCCATGCGACGAGACCAGACTCTACAAAAAAGACTAGTAGAAATTGCAATACCAACCCTTGTTATCTGGGGCAGTGAAGATACAACTATACCAATCGAGAATATAGAATATTTTAAGCAAATGCCTATTGTTCAGACACATATAATGGAAGGATGTGGTCACACACCGTATGTTGAGAAACCCAGTGAATTTTATGAGATAATTGAAAAATTCATAGAATCTTAGAGGACGTTAAAATAATTACAACATTAAAATATTGAACTACTGAATATTTAATATAGAATGAGCAATGAAAATGAAAACGAGAATTCCAAATCCGGCATTGATGTGAAGAAAACTATAGAAAAGACAGCAGAATTCCAGCAAGACATGATGAGACAATTTTCTAATTTTCAATATAACGCGTTTCAGAACATGTTTTCATCACTACAAGGATTCACTAATTATAATGCAATGTTTAAGACTAACGTTCAGAGTGGTGGTAGAATATCCATACCAGAGGCAGAAAGACAAGCATTAGGAATCGAAGAAGGAGACCTAGTACAGGTAATAATTATACCATTAGCAAGAAAGCAAAAATCAGGCAACAAAAACAACTGACGTTAATGGATCTTTATCCAGTTGCCTACCTTGGGCAAAACAACATTTTGAGAATATCCACTCGCAATTAGTCCCACATGACCGGTAGAGAAACGCATCAAATTAGTATCAGTACTTGAGACGATTTTGTTTAGGGCTACACTGCATTCAGGAGATACTAGGTGATCTTGGTCGGCTACTAAATTTAACAAAGGTACTTTGACGTTTGATAGATTAATCCTATTTTCACCGATGACCAGTTTATTTTTTGCAAATAAATTCTTCTGGTAGATATCCTTAATCCATTGTCTAAACGTCTCACCAGCGATGGGTGGGGTATCATAAAGCCATTTTTCGACTCTCAGGAAGTTTTGAATGAAGTTTTCGTCTGTTAAGTTATTAAACAAATTAAGGTATTTACTAACACCTTGTTTGAATGGTTTTAGAGAGGCGTAACAACTGTATAAAAGCTCATAGGGAAAATTTTCATAATAAGATAATACTTTGTCTATATCCATATGCTGGGCCATGTTTTTTATCACCGTCGTATCCTTATCGGTATCTACAACCGGTGCTACCGTTATCAAATTTTTGACGTTTTTCTGATGCAAGGAAGTATAAATTAATGACATTGTAGCACCCATACAATACCCCTGTAGAGAAACCATATCAATATTTTCTATATTTTTTATTAATTCAACGCATTCGTATAGAAATAAATTGACGTAATCATCTATGGTAGTAAATTTATCAAATTTTCCTGGTGGCTTCCAATCTATCAGATACACATTGATACCTTGATCCAAGAAATTTTTTACCCAACTTTTGTTTGGTTGGAGATCTAAAATGTATGACTTGTTAATTAATGCATATACTATTAGAAGTGGATATTTGTATGCACGTTCTTTTGTAGGTTTGTAATGTAGTAGCCTGTAGAGGTTAGTTTCTCTGATGACTTCATATTCGGTGGTCCCTGTCTCAATTTTTTCGATGTCGGATAACAGTCGCTTCATTTCTGTTATTCTGTGAAAGTTCTCAGGTTGATTTACAAAATTTATACATTCGTTAAGATAATAATCAATAATAGTCTTAGTCATTTTTTCTCTCATTTATCCTGTTTCTAATTTCAAGTGAAATTTTCTTTATTTCATATAGATTGTTGAACAATAAATCTTTTTCTTCTTTTGAAAATGACTGTTTATTCAGAAATGGTATTGAAGACTCGTAAAATTTTTGGTAACTCTTATTTAAATCAATGATAATGTTTACGAGATTGTTATAGTTTATAGAAAAATCATCAGATTCAAACATAGAAGAGAAAACATCTTCAAACGAATTTATTATATGTTTTCGGACATCTTCAGAGTCCTTGCTTTCGATTCCTTCAGATACCTTTTCTAAAGCAAGAAAATAGGAATTAATCATTTGAGTCAAATATTTATTTAAAAAAATTTGATAATTAATCAAAGTGTTTCCATATTCTCTCATATTATTCAAATTTATTTGAGGATCATTGATCAATGAGATAAATGGTCCAATTGTAGAAATCTTATTTAGTTCTGTGAGTTGTTTATAGAAATTTTCGAATAGACTGACAAATTTTTCATTCACTCGGGGCAGGCTAGTAGAGTCGTTTTTTTCTTTTTTTTGAGTATCATCACTGTTCTGCAACTACAAATTCACCTCAATTTTGTAAACATGCTTCACGCAATTAATAAGATTTGCTATATTTTTAATAATCTAATATGGGAAAGTACAGATATTAACTTTTGTTCTAATCGAATTTACAATAACAATGGGTTACCAGGGAAAACCCGATTACAGGAAAATGGAAAAATCAAAAACATCACCTTTAACTTTTTTTTAAAACGATAGCCCGTATTCTACAAGTTCATTATTTAGGCACTGCAAGGATACGGAACATATCAAAGTTTTTTCCTAAACTAAAACAGTAGTGTAGTGGGCAGAGGTGTTAGCATGTGCATGAACAGTCTCAATCTTGTAACGAGGCAATGACTTTATCTATAGGGACAGATTTAAAGAAATCAATCAAAATTGGGGCTTTTGTATCTCTTTATGTATTGGTTAATAAAGAAACAATATTTTGAATCGTGTTGCCGAATATAATAGTAAATGAAAGTTAGTGTCTATTGACATTTACTACTGCTGCAATTAAGTATTCATTTACTCTCAACAACCGGAATACATCTTACTTTATACCATCAAATTATGATGTTGGGTACAGCTAACATGGGAGACCAACAATTTATAAGGAATTACTAATCACAAATTTTGAGGGTCCGTAGCTCAGCATGGATAGAGCGCCTGCCTTCTATCTCCAAGCATACAAGGAAGAAAGCCGGAAGTCGAGGGATCGAAGCCCTTCGGGCCCGTTGTAATTTGTGATAGTACGCGATTAGATCAAGCAAAAATTATAGTTAAATAATTAGATTTACTCGTCCTATACAAAAAACCACGAAAGTTTGCTGGGAACGGATGAGTGTTATTAAATAATTGACACCACTATATAGATATACCAATAATAACACGATATCTAGAAAGGGGCGTCAAAAATAAATTATCTGAATAAATCACTAAATATAACGTTTACTAGGAAATATTAGAAAAAAAGAAGTAATATCTATTAGCTTTTTATATAAAAACCGGTCATATTAGCATATGTAATGGGGGTTTTTTCATGAATAGCCTTAGCAAGCAGGCCTAGTGTGTTAGTAAAACCAATATTAAAACTGTAAACTATTTTCAAAGATATGATACCAAATAGCGTTCCTTTATTTTTCTACAGTCATTTTATATATGGAGAATAAACACTCAAATGTTGTATTACACCCTATATTTGCGAACGGAAGAATTTAGAATTATTCCTGTTTGCATACTAACTGAGACTCTCTTATGAAATAGTCAAAAATGTCGAAACAAACTATCAAATTATAACCCAACCCAGCTATGCGGCCTGAATTGTTTTAAGATTTTATATCCAAAACAGTGACTATGGTCTAATGCTAAAAATTAAGGATAAACAAAAAAGTGCCCTTATTGTTAAATCTTAGTTAGAGCGAATTCAACTTAAATAATTTTCAACCGACATTTGAGGATCTTGTATTGTTAGCATAATTGTCGATATGTTTGGCCATAGCTTAAACGACTGGGAGATGAAAACTAGTTGGAATCGGTATCTCTCTACCCATTGCCAAATTATTTTCGGTAAACTCATTTGTATTTCAGAGTTTCGTAACCGACTATCCTTTTTCTTTCGAATCTTTCAGATGCGAATAAGTAACTTTGATACTTTATACTTTTGAATATATAGTCCTGCGTTCGTAAATTGTCATCGTTATACAAAACTATACCTTCAACCTCTGAAGTATATTTAGCAGTAGTAAAATTTCGACTGTTGTCGTGTATGTCTATTAAATTACTGTGGATCATAGAATAACGTAGAGAACCCGGTTTATACAACAGTCTCTCATTATATCTCACAATAGTGGTATCTTTCTTTTCAAATTGTTGATCATACATTTTGATACCATATACCTCTGGAGATGGAGTTAGACCAATTTCAGAATATCCCTTTTGAAACATTATTTCCTCTAAATTAAATCTAAGTACAGTTTCATCAATTACAGCATATTCATCAGAATCCATTACAATCAAAAAATCTAGTCCATAGACCTTTGCTATTTCTAAATATTTATTTCGCTTCTCTACCTCTGTTAGATTGGGAAAGCAAAAATACTTAGCATTTGAAAAGGATTCGATAACCCCTTTCGATCCATCATTACTTATGTCATAGACTTCTTCAAAGTCTTTAAATCTGCCATCAATAGCTATGATCAGGTCAACATGAGATGCAACAGAATCTAAGCATCTCTGTAATCCTCTAGCATCCTCAAAAAAAACTATTCCCACGCCAACTTTCATTAGGTTATTGTAAATTAATACATCTAATATTGATAACTAATCAAAATAACAACTGAAATATAAAATGGCTAATCCCATCCTGAATACACATCTAAACGATGTAATGAACGACATGTTAAATCCATTTTGAATATTACTTTGACCTAAAAAGGTGAACCGCACGTACACTAAGGTTTATAGCAATCAAAAAAATAGTCCACGCAGATAAAGAACCAATCATAGATGCCAGGTAAGGTTCGACTATTTGAATATTTAATAACTGAAAATGAATTACAACTTTTGAAACAGAAAATATGATCTCTGAAATACTAAATGCTGCAATCAATTTTTTAACATCACATTTTATTATTTGATAATCTTTTTTCCCAGTTATCGGATCAAAGTATCTGTGTTTATTGTCAGAATAAAAGAGTACACCAAATATAGGTAAATAAATACAATATTCAACTGCCAAAGTGAGTGTCGAATTGGAAAAACTATTATCATCTAAAAAGGAATAAAATTGAGTAAAAACAGCACCCCCAAAGAATGCAAAAACTCCTGAAATTATTATATTTTTATTAAATGATATATAGTCTTTGTATTTATGGTAGAACTTTTTTATACTCAACTAATTCTTTCCTTTACTTATTGGAAGAAATCAATTCTAAATTAAGGTTAAGTCTTTTTAATCTTTGCAATTATCCATTAAGCATGAAACTTAAATTAGAACAAAGAAGGATTAAGAAAGAAAGAAGCATCCCAATGATCAGAGCGAATTAATTTATGTAACCAATCTTCCAAGGAGAACGGTTCGGACCTCAATTGAGGAATTGAAGGATGAACGTCCAATAAAATGAAAAAAATTTCAATTTACATAGAAATGATTGCATATATTAATTCTCATTATGATATTAAGAAATAAATAAGATAAGAACTAGAAATCGAACAAAATTGATATACGGGCGATCTGATAGTATAAAAGATTTCTTTGAAAATATTCTCGACAGACAACAATGAACGTAATTACAAGAGCAAAGTTGATCGCGAGATTGGATCTAATACAATAGAAGAATCCGAAATCAGTCCGTCGAGAAGAGTTAAACAAGAAAAAAAGAGTTCTTTTAGAAGCCGAGTCAGAATAGAAGAAATCTCAAATACAATTTTGTTTATTGCTATTTTTATAGGGATTTGGCAAATTGCTTATTTAAGTGGAATTTGGCCCGAGGTATCATTACCCTCACCTATAATGGTGGTGGAATCATTTTATGATCTAATCAAAGAAAATACACTGCTAGTAAGTATTGGAATGACGCTTTATAGGCTGTTAATTGGGTTTGCAGCATCAATTGGTATTGGTGTTAGTATTGGACTGGCTATGGTAAAGTTTTCTGCATTTGGCAAAACAATGAGTTCATTTGCAATAGGGTTACAGTCATTTCCCAGCGTAGCATGGGTCCCCTTTGCTATTTTGCTTATAGGATTGAATGATCTAGGAATTTTATTTGTAGTTATTATGAGTTCAGTATTTTCAGTAATGATGTCAGCATACAGTGGTATACGAAATATACCGCCAATTTATCTAAAGGCTGCGAAAAACATGGGAGCAAAGGGTTTCTCTTTATTTAGATACCTGATGATCCCAGCAGCTACTCCGGCATTGATAATAGGAATTAAACAAGCATGGTCATTTGCCTGGCACGCTCTGGTAGGGGCTGAAATATTAATGGCCGCCTCTATGGGAATAGGGCATATATTATTGGTCGGAAGGGAATTTCAACAAATGGATCAGATTATAGCATCAATGATCACTATTTTTGCCCTCGGAATGATATTTGATAAAATTATATTTGCTAAATTGGAAGATAAAGTTAGAGAAAAGTGGGGATTAAGACAGGAGCAAGACGTAGAGAAAAAGTAAAAATAGCGATTCGCATTAAAACCTGAATTATATATGACATTTGGCGTGGATTTTATCCTGGAATCAGGGAACATTGCAAAATATTCATGCATTTCGCATTTTCTGCCTATTTCAAATTACTAATAGATGGTTTGTATTAAAATCTATTAACTTCATGGATTCGAAAGTGAAATTAGGTATATCTTTTGCAATTATAATAGCAGTTATAGTAACCTCTTACTCCAATTTTGATTATTCATTGTTATCTGGTCAAAACTCACTTACCAAAGAATCTGGTGTCCGAGGCAGTTTTACAAAATCAGATACCTTAAAGATTGGATATTTTCCTATCATTTCTCATTCTCAAGCAGTTATAGGATTGAACAATGGTGAATTTGAGAAAACGTTGGGGAATAATGTTAAAATGGAAACTTTTAGGTTTAATTCGGGTCCATCAGCTATAGAATCCTTATTGGCTGGCAGGATCGATGTTACGTATATTGGCCCTAACCCAGCAATCAATGGATATTTACTTTCAGGTGGTGAGGATGTGAGAGTTATATCAGGCGCATCAAGCGGGGGTGCTTCTTTTGTGGTAAGAAATGACTCAGGAATTGAAACAGTAAATGACTTAGGCGGTAAAAAGTTTGCAACGCCGCAGTTAGGCAATACACAAGATGTCGCATTAAGAAAATATTTGATGAATAATGGCTTTAACACGGTTGAGAATGGAGGAAATGTAACAGTTTTGGCCATTGCTAATCCGGACATCTTAACTGTTTTCCTTAAGGGAGAAATTGATGGTGCATGGGTACCGGAGCCATGGGCAACAAGATTAATACAAGAAGCGGGGGGTAAAGTTTTGCTTGATGAAAGAAATCTGTGGCCGGATGGTAAATTTGTCACCGCCAACATAATTGTGAGAACGGATTATTTACAAAACAATCCCGATATTATCAAAAGACTATTGGATGCCCATGTTGATGAAACTCTGAGGATAAATAGCAACATTTCTGCTGCTGCAGTAGAATTCAATAATCAGTTAAAAAAGATAACAGGTCAGCAAATTGCTCCAGAGGTATTGGATAAAGCATTCTCCAACTTGGAAATAACATATGATCCATTGAAGTCCACCCTCTACAAAAGTGCAAATGACGCATATGACATTGGGTTTATTGAAAAAGGAAAGGAAAGACCAAATCTTTCTGGTATCTATGATACAACTATATTAAATGAAGTTCTTGATGAAAAAGGCCTTACACCAGTTAATGAGGTAGATGGAGCAGATGCAAGAGGCAATACAACACTACCAAATGCACCCCTTGATGTGACGCATTAGAAAATATCATTGTACAAAAGTAGATTCCATCCTGCTTTTTTTTACTTTGGCTTTCTTTTTTTTAACAAAGTGCTTGTTGTCTAACTCGGTTTCATTTTTTTAGATATTACAATAAATTTGCGGTCCATTTTTCTATAAGAGAAGTTAAAAACTAATAATTCAAACACACACCAAGTTAGGACGTAAAAACGATTTTAAATGGCCTTTGCGCGATAAAATCATATACTAATGTTTAACAATGATCAATTAAAGGAGATGGTAAAAAAGGCCAGAGAGGCCACTCCAAAAAGAAATTTTGCTCAATCAGCTGAATTAACTTTGGTACTCAAAGATATTGATGTAAAAAAAGGATTTAGTGTTAACGAAATAGTCGCACTGCCTAACCCCACCAAGGATGGAGCTTCTGTATGCGTGTTGGCCACTGGAGAAATGGGTTTGAGAGCAAAAAGGGCTGGAGTCGAAATGGTAATGGAACCTGAAACTTTAGATAGAATAGGAACAAACAGGCGTGAGGCAAGAAAAACTGTAAGAGCTCATGATTTTTTCATAGCAGATGTTAATCTTATGGCCCCTGTAGGAAGATCATTGGGACCTTTTTTGGGGCCAAAAGGAAAAATGCCTACACCCCTTCCCTATGGTGCACCGGTCGA
Organism: Candidatus Nitrosocosmicus sp.; assembly: GCA_031177355.1. GTDB lineage: Archaea > Thermoproteota > Nitrososphaeria > Nitrososphaerales > Nitrososphaeraceae > Nitrosocosmicus. The sequence continues at coordinate 9,321 of JAPSGR010000003.1, forward strand.
AAATATCGCTTCAAGGCTAAAATCTTCTACCCGTATTCGCTCTAAAAATCAACTAAACATGTCAACTAAAATAGGTGATGAGTCATTGACTGATGAACAGCTGGTAGCTAATGCAAGTGCTGTAATCGCTTCTGTAGAAAAAAGGCTCCCACAAGGCGATAAGAATTTCAGAAATGCGATCATAAAATTCACTATGGGAAAACCTGTCAAGGCCAATGCCTTGACTAAATAACTTGGAGAGATATGTAATGAGTCAAACAACAGTCATTAACAAATTAGGAAGAACTTCCTATCCTGAACGTAAAGTTAACTTGTTTAATACTTTGCAAAACTTGGCAAAGTCTTACAATGTAATTGCGCTATCTAGAATGACCAAAGTAAGATCTGCGCAACTTATGGCAATTAGAAAGAAGTTTAAAAGTGATATTAAAATAATTACTATAAAAAACAAGGTTGCACAAAGAGCATTCGAACAGATATTCGATGATGTCAGGGGGTTGGAGTTTTTAAATAAAGAATTGGAGGGCCAATGTGCATTAATGTTTACTAATTTAAGCCCTTTTAAATTGAATTTAACATTTGACAAAAATAAAATTTTTATGGCAGCGAAGGGCGGTGATATTGCTCCAAATGAGTTATTAATACCAGCTGGAAATACAGGAATTAATCCAGGACCTGTTTTGTCTGAATTTAAAGAATCAAATGTTCCTACAAAAATTGATCAAGGCACTATATGGGTTTCGAAAGATACAATAGTTGCAAAGCCAGGAGACGTAATATCTCAAAAATTGGCTGCCTTGTTGAGCAAATTAGACGTCAAGCCCATTGAAGCAGGTGTTTCGGTTAATTATGCTATTGCTGAAGGTTTAGAATTCAAAGAAAAAGATCTCAAGATAGTAATACAGGAATATATTGATGATTTAGTGCAATCGTTCCAAGAAGCCTTAGCACTATCCGTAGAAGCAGTGTACTTTACCAAAGAATCTACACCTTTACTGTTAATGAAAGGAAAACAACATGGATTGTCGTTGGCAGTTGAAGCTGGATATCTATCCCCTGAAACCGTAGAATTGGTTCTAGGAAAGGCTAATGCAGTTGCGGGGAGCCTGGCCCATCAGCTGAAGTCAAAGGGATATTCTTTGCAAAATTAATCCTTTTTTTTCTTGCTTAAGCAGAATAGTTTATAAAAATATTAAAACCGGACTTTATGGTAAAGGCAATCTGTAGATTGCAAAATCATTAAAAGGTTATTGTAAAAATAATAAATAATAAAAAAAAAATATTGTTTAACCGAAAAGAGAGGAGAGACCTTCGAGGGCTTCTTCTTCTTTTTTCTCGTCCTTTTTCTCTTCTTCTTTTGGAGCGGCGCTTGCACCAGGGGCAGCACCAGAGGCCGCAGCGCCTGCAGGGGCAGCAGCAGCTATTGGAGCGGCTTTTAGCGCATCTTCGATGTTAACTTCACTTAAAGCAGCAACTAATGATTTAACTCGAACATCATCGGGTTCAACACCCGTCGATTTTATTACACTTTTTACATTATCTTCATTTATATCTTGCTTTAGTTTGTGTAGCAACAAAGCAGCATATACATATTCCATGATAAGGAAAATTTGATATACCCATAATATAAAACTTTATAAAATCTGAGAACTTCTCGCTACTGCATATACGTGTTCTTTTAGCTCTTGAGACATAAGAGAGTTCATTCTATTAATCAGAATACTTCTAGCTTCCAGTCTTTCATCCTCGGATGTAGAATTAAAGTAATTGCTAAATAACTCGGGCATACTCTCTTTTATCCATCCATCCAAGACAAAATATCGGTTTTCATTGATTGGCGTTATCTTATCAATCCTTGGATCAACTATATCATCGAAATTTCCTGTATCTAACCTGTCTATTATAAAGAATATGCAATTGTTAGGATCAGGATTGCTTAAGGCCTCTTGTGGTTTACCCTTGGCCCTGCCATCTCTAATCCGTTCAATCAACCCGACAGGTCGAAGAAAGGTGCCTTTAACCTTGAAAATTTTATCAGCCTCTGAAACTATCCTTCCTATAACAACATAATTTGATATATCGTCGCGTTTGACGACAAATACAAAGCTACCAGGTTTTAATTTCGACCCGAACATGCTTGAATTATCTGTACATAATAATATAATATTTACTAATATCCCAAAGAGAATAAACCACATATTTTTTAATTATCAAGTCATTTTAAGCAAATTATTTAATTACATTTATTAATGTAGCCAATAATTATAAACTTGAGTTAATCTTGCAAAGATTTGACGAGTTAGATATGAAAATTTTATCAGAATTGACAAAAGACGCAAGTATTTCTATTCCACAGCTAAGCAAGAAGTTGAACATAAACTCATCCGTTCTATATAGCAGGATAAAGAGACTAGTGAAAAGAGAACTCATCAGAAAGTTCACCGTTTTAATAAACGAATCTCAGTTGGGAATTAATATAAAGGCAACTGTAGGAATCAATCGTGATCCCAAATTAAAAGAACCTATTCACAATGAGCTTATGCGTATTCCAGAAGTTAGATCTTTAATCGAGGTGACAGGCAGATTTGATATTATTCTTTCAGTATATACAAGAACTTTAGAGGAATTGCATAAAGTTGTAATAGAAATAATTGGAAAGATTGATGGAATACAAGCTACCGAAACTTTTGTTGAGATGCAGCGAACTGATAAGGAACCTGTATATTCCATCCAGAGCAATATTCAAGGTTATGCTTAATGAAAAGGACTTGCAACCATGTTTCTTAAATTGATTTTCAGAATTAGAAATATTAAAATTATATAGAGGTCTTCTACTCTTTAGAAATTAGTTGTTATCATCAATAGGCACTACCGTTCAAAGAAGAATAATAGAGATATTTCAAACCCTTAAGTTAGCTAAAAAGACTAGTAAGGATGACTACTTTACACATTTGAGGCTAGTACTTTTAGCTATAGGCGCTGTTGGCGGAATTGGTTTTATTATAAAGATGATAGGTGAACTAATTTTCGTAAACAAGTAGACATCATTACAAAAGCATTGTAATAATTTTGTTATCTCAAGTTTACAGTTCCGTTATCATTTTATTACCAATCTAGAATATACATATCTTAATTGCAATGTCTGAATTACCTGTACTCATTGATGAAGATAACAAAATAAAAATCAAACCTGAGCTCATGATAAAAGAAAACTTGTATCCTATCATGTATGAAGAGTCATTGTACCTTTTTTTTAAAGATGAAAATGAACTAATAAATTGTTATGAAGTTACTGATAAAGAAATAGTTCACAAGGCGCAACAAAACCCTAAAAGAATTTTAGAGATTTTAGAAGAATGTAGTAAATGATATACCATTATATTATTGAATTATGCATAATAATATTATGTCACATGGCAAATACGAAACAGGAAATAGGAAGAGCAATGAAATATTCATCGGCAAAAAACCACTAATGACGTATGTTACAGCAACACTAGTTCAACTGGCAAATGAACCTACGGTCGTGATTAAGGCTCGAGGAAAGAGTATTACAAGGGCAGTAGATGTGGCTCAAATTATCGTAAAGAGAATGAACACTCTTGGTTATAGGGTCGAAAACGTAAAGTTAGGTTCAGATACCTTAAGTGGTACTGAAGATGATAAACCAAGAAATGTTTCTACAATTGAGGTATCTATTTCAAGATCGAAATAAGAATTTGCCTAATATTTCTAAAATCAGTTAATTTTCTTTCGGGTATTTTCTATTAGACACGAAATTTGATATTATGGTGAATGTATTTAATTAAGTATGATAGACATTAGTAAACGCACAATTGTTTCATCATCTTTAGTTGCCGTATTTTTGTTACAACTTATCTATTTTACCAATAATAATTCATTGGTTTTAGGATTTTTCCATGAAAGTCAATCAGAAAGCATGCTTACTTATACAGATAATAAAAATAATTTTGAGATAAAATATCCAAACAATTGGGAAAGATCAGTGAAACTCAATAATGAAGTCATTTTTATAGCACCAAAGGATGTTAACTCCGTCAGCAGTCCTGCTGGATTTGTTGTAAAAACCATACCTACTCCTGGCAAGAACATCTCCACTGACTCTGCGACTAAGGAATTGACAACTGAGATCCAGTCAGTACATAAGGATTTTAATCTGGAATCTACCGGTCCTACAACTCTAGACGGAAAAAAAGCAACACAGATAGTTTTTACCGCGACCGACAGTAAGTTACAGAATAGAAAAGCAATTCAAATTGTGGGATCAAATCTTGAAAATTTGTATGTGTTGACATACAAAGCCTCGACAGATAAATTCGGAACTTATGAGAGCGTAGCAAACCAAATGATCAAATCATTCAAGTATTTAACAAATTAATGTAATGATATAATGGTAAATATAATTGCTTAACAAGCTGATTTTTACATCAGCTTGTTAAACATGTTCCCCTTCGGTTTGGTCGATGTACTTTTAAGTGAACGTAAATCATATTTAAACCTATCAGTTTTCTCATGAAATTAAAATAGATAAAAAATTGTATAAAAGACATACAATTATATCAAAATACGTTATTTATTATATATAATATAAAAAAGTATAAAAAAAGAAATGCTTTTTTATAAATTAAGTCGTAGTATTATTGTGAGTATAAAGGTAAAAAAAATTGAACTCTTGTTGGTTTGCATAGTTGCAGTCGTAACCATTGTGGTCCTTTATAATGTATTTATTTCAATTCCTTTCAAAGACTATTCTTTGGATGTAGACGCATTAAGAGATCCAGAGTCGCTTTTGGTTAATTCAAGAGTGGTGCTAAAAAATACTGGGAAAATGCCATTAAATGATTTATTCATAATTTATGATAATAATCAGGATTTGACTGAGAATTTGTTAATGATAAAACCGGGCCAAACCATTATTCTATCGCCTCCCCAAGGTGCAAGTCTTAATACGGTTACTGTAACTACGGGAGAAGGATTAAGCATTGACAAGCAGTTTAGATCGCCTGTAAAGCTACCAGGGATGATTGGGTCTTAAACAATTACTAATTATAGAGACAGCTATTAGTATAGATTAACTTAAAGGTGAATGAAAGACTGAATCAATCCTAACTATTTTATTATTAGGCAGTTGCTCCAAGTCTTTTACTAATACAGATCCATCATCATTTACTCTAACGATTTCTCCTTTGAATTCGTAATCATTTATTCTAAACTTGTAGCTTAAATCTGATAACGATTCTTCGATCCTTCTTCTGTATGTATGCCTTAATTCGTTCCTATACAGTTTTTGGTTTAATTTGTGAATAAGTTCACTAAACTTGTATAAAATAAAGTAAACTAATTCAGAATTATTAATTTCCGATCCGCCATTGACAGACTTGAGGGTCGTAATTTTTATTTCTCCTGCTGTTTTATCCCAAATTTTATTTTTAGTAACTACAAGGTCGTTGTTGGAATTAATTCCTATACCCAGAGTTACTTTGGTCGGTTTACCATACTCAATTTCAGTATCCATGAGAATACCAGCGACCTTGCTTCCGTCAATTAAAAGGTCGTTAGGCCATTTGATTTGAGGAGTCATATGAATATGAGACTCGATAGCATCAGATATTATAAACGCCGTTAGAATCAACATGGAAAAAAGATCATTCGCTTCTAAATCAGTTTCAAAGACCATTGACATCCAAACACCACCCTTAGGTGATACCCAGTTAGATCCTCTACGTCCTCGCCCTTTGGTTTGAATTTCGCTTAATACTAAATAAGGGTAACAAGTATCTGGATTCTTACTCAACTTATAAGCATAATCTTGGGTAGATACCAGTGAATCGAAAAAGTAAAACTCTTGAAAGATAAGTTCCCCGTTTGACTTGTTCAAGATATTATAGACAAATTCTAATTTTTGTATGTTTGAACATTGAATTTTAATCATGATAATTATATGACACCCAGTTTAAAAATGATCGAAATAGCAATACCTAGAACCACTGTTATTCCAAACAACCTCGAAAATAAAACTGTCTCGGCCATTATCCTGATATAACCTGAGTCTTCCTGAACACTGATGGGGGTAATATAGCCGTTAAATTCATTTACAACTTTAAATGCTAAAGGAAGAAGAAAAATTGATGGAATAACTGAAATAATACTGTTATCTAGTTTGATAAAGAATAGCAGGGTAGCAGAATAAATGGCTATGAACATGCCGATGAAAAAATAATACATCAATTTATCGCTGTGCATATTAAATATAATAGCCAATGTTTTTCTTCCTCCTTCCCGATCTGCCTGAATATCGGGTATAGAATTGATAAACAAAACAATAGCAGAAAGCAATCCTGCTACCAACCCTAAAACAATTGATTCAGTTGTTATGATAGATGTTTGCACATAAAAAGTTCCTATAACTATAAACATTCCCTTAATACCAACAAATGTTTCCCCCAAACCTACATTTACTAGTTTAGTAGAATAGAGAATTATAGAGAGAGCCGCAAATGACAAGATAATTCCGATTACATAACCTTTTGACAAAACAAATATGGTACCTATGAACAAACCTACAAAAAGAAAAGCGATTCCAGCCAGATATACACTTCTGGAAGACAACAGGCCCTCGGGCAAGACACCTGTTCCTCCACTAAATTTTGTTCTCTTGGTCCTTAAGTCAATTCCTCTTTTAAAATCGAAATAGTCATTTAGTAAGTCAACACTACAGTGAAGACAAAATATTCCTAAATATACTAACATAGCACTCGAAATATTAAAACCAGATGGGTCTACCCATAGAGATAAGACTAAACCACACGTGACGGATATTGCCGATGCGGCTAAAAATCTGAACCGTATTGCTTTGAGCCAGACTCCTAAATTAAATTCCAATCCCCATCTCAACCACAATTATTGATTATTTGTATTTTTTTTAAGCAATCCAAAGCTGGCCAACGCCTTATCAAATTCTTGGGTAGTTAAGTGAGGATACCGGGCTACTGTGATATTTTGATTTGTGTGGTCCAATTTTTTTTGACCCACGAGAGGTGCTACTATTCCAGGAGTAGAACGAATAAATTGCAATAACTTAGCGCTTTTATATGGCATATTTTCAAGTGGAGTAACATTAATGTCTAAATTTAGTAGCCTACCCTGAAATAAAGGGATACTAGTAAAGACATGAATTTTATATTTTGCTGCTGCACTTAAAATTGATACATCTTGAGGGGAATTGTCGATTCGTTGGTTTTGTAATTCATAAGGTTCTGTCATAAAGGAATTATAAGGAAGTTGTATGAATTTGAATCCATTTGTTTGACCACCCACATCTACAGCAATTTTTACAACGTCCTTCAAGGAAAGATAATTTGGACTGGTCTTTCTAGAAGTAAAACAATTCCAAGTTGCCATACCGTAATAACGAATCTTTCCTAGTTCTCGATACTTTTCATAAACCTCAAACACACGGGATAACATTTCAAAAAATGTTGATCTGTCAACCTGATCAAACCAACTCTCAAACGAATTGTGGATGTAAACTAAATCTATTGTCTTAAGACCCATGTTACAAAGGGATCTATCTATACAATTGGAAATATAATTTGGATGCATAATATTATAGGACGCACTGATATCATCTGAACTAATTACACCTTTATCAAAATACATTAACTGGAGATATAACTCGATATCTATTTTTTTTAAGTTACCATCATTAGTAAAATATCCATTCTTTGTACAAACAAAAATTTCATCCCGTTTAACAATTTGGTCTTCTATAAGCCTGTTTAAAGCACGTCCAATGCTTCTTTCAGACAACATGGAACGGTAGTTAATCGCAGTGTCGATTACATTGACAGCTCCTTCCTTTACGCTATGATAAATAGAGTTTTCGACATTTTTATCGTCCGTATTGGAAAGACTTCCCAGATATGTCCCCATCCCTAGAGATGAAAGATATAAACCTTCAACTTGTTTAAAATGAGATTCGTGAACCCCCTTTTCTAATGCATAATTTCGAAAATTTGTCGTACCAGCAGGAGATGCGTAGCCTGAATGGAATTTATTAACTAACGACACGAGATAAATAAATTAGTTTACGAATTTATAACTATCTAGAACGGAGGTAGCTGTTCTGGATCTATTGTTTTTCTAACTCGATTATAAAGTCTGTAGGATTTAATTCTATTCCACAATTAGAGCATCTATTCATAGTATTTCTCAAGACATCTCTTATTGGTTTAACATTAATCATGTGTTTTATTTTGCTATTGCATTTGTAACAATAAATTTCAATAATCGGGCAAGACATAATAGATCCTAAAATTTTACTTTATAAATTAAATGATGGTTAAATATCGTTGACATAAAGATCAAATTCGAAGCAATGTAATCACACTACGATGCTTTAGGAAATATTAAATATGTATAGATTTTTTTCTGAATTGTGCCAGTAGATCCTGTATGTGGAATTGAACTCAGTGAAGAGCTTGCTACAGTTTTGGAATTTAATGATAGAAAAATTTACTTTTGTTGCGAAGGATGTAAAAGAATTTTTCAGAGAAAGCCAAAAAAGTATTCGAAATAATACAATTTTAATTAACCAGTGATCAGCATTTATTATATGAGAGCTGCGGTCCTTGAAAAGAATAAGGTAAGCATTAGAGAAATTACATTGCCAAAAGTTGGCGATAATGATATCTTAATTAAAATGAAGGCCTGTGGAATTTGTGGGTCCGATATAGAGAAAGTATTTGGAAACTATGGAATGAAATCGTCGAGGATAGGACATGAACCAGCAGGTGAAATCATTGAAGTAGGAAAGCAAATATCCAACTTCAAGAAAGGAGATAGAGTTTTTGTTCATCATCATGTACCATGCTATTCTTGTAAATTTTGTTATAATGGAGATTATACGATGTGTGATAAATACCAGAGTAGTAATATTGAGCCTTGCGGTTTGTCAGAGCTTATTTTAATCCCAGAATGGAATGTATCTAGAGGTGGTGTAGTAAAAATTTCAGACAATATTAGCTATGACCATGCAGCACTCATAGAACCAGTTGCATGTTGTCTGAGATCTCTCGACAAAATTAATGTAAAGAAGGCAGAAACTATAGTAATCTTCGGTGGTGGACCAACCGGACTAATGCATATGATCTTGTTGAGGTGTTCTGGGATTTCGCAAATCATAATTGTGGATATTAACGATTTTAGGTTGAATTATGCTAAAAAGATAGAACCCAGTATCTGGACTATCAATTTGGACAAATTAGGTAATGTAGATTTGACAGAAAAAATTCATTCGATTGTTGGTAATGATGGGGTTGACAAGTCTATTATATGCACAAGTAGTAAATCAGCATTTGTTCAATCACTTGAGATAACCCGTCGAGGTGGAACTATTTCCTTATTTGGTGTTCCTCCCAAAGATAATGGATCAATTATTGATCTTAACTTAATATACTCCAAAGAATTAAAAATCATCCCAAGTTACGCCACATCAGAAAAAGAGATCCATCAAGCTGTCAAATTAATGGAGAACAAGATTATTAACTTGGAACCATTGATTACCCATAGATTTAATCTGGAGAATTCTAATAAGGCCTTTCAAAGTGCACACAAAGCAGATGAATCAATGAAGATCATAATAGTGAATGAATAGCGCTTATTAAAATTTTTATAGCTTTTCAATAAACTACAAGAGGTAAATGTAATGGACTGGGGAATGAAGAATAGATTTTCACAGATAATTAGGCCAGGCACTGGTCGTTGCGTCATGCTTGCTGTTGATCATGGATACTTTTTGGGCCCAACCGAAAGATTAGAAAATCCAAGGGAGACCATTGAACCACTGTTGAATCTTGCCGACTCATTGATGCTAACAAGAGGGGTTCTGCGATCATCGGTTTCGCCTGAGAGCAATACCCCTATTGTCCTTCGAGTATCCGGGGGGTCAAGTATTATCGGAGAAGATTTGTCTAAAGAGACAATTACTACTTCTATTGATGAAGCTATTAGGCTTAATGCATCTTGTCTGGCCTTATCGATTTTTATCGGAAGTAAATATGAGTTTCAGACTCTAAAAAATTTATCAAAGCTTGTAAATGAAGGTGAAAAATACGGAATTCCCGTATTAGCGGTTACTGCTGTAGGTAAGGAAATGGCTAGAGATTCACGATACTTAGGATTAGCCTGTAGAATTGCGGCCGAATTGGGTGCACATGTTGTAAAGACTTATCACTGTGCGGACTTTAGGAAAGTGGTTGATGGTTGTCCGGTTCCAGTGATTATTGCAGGTGGAAAAAAACTACCTGAAAGAGATGCATTATCGCTAACTGCAGATGCTATCCAAGATGGAGCATCAGGGGTGGATATGGGTAGAAATATCTGGCAATCAGACAACCCTGTTGCAATGATAAAGGCAGTGAGAGCAATAGTTCACGAGAATTATAATGCACAGCAGGCCTACGATCTTTTTTCAGAGCTTTCAGGCTTAAAAAGTACACAAAAGAGGGTCAGATAGCAAAGGTGTGTATAACAAATTATAATTTGATAGTTTAATCAGACGAAAGTTTGACCATATTTCTCATTTTTTAAAAAAAAATTTATAAATTAACCTTCGTTATAATTAATGGATGAACTCAAGTGAAACAATAAATTGCACTTTAACATGTGACAAAATTAGTTATGTTAAACTTACAATACTACTATAATATTGAGTTCTATAGATTGGAGTTGTTTTAATTATGAGTGAAATGTCTGGTGCTGCGGCATTGATGGCTGCATTAGAAAAAGAGAAGGTTGAATTCATTTTTGGCCTCCCTGGAGGTGCGAACCTCCCCATTTATGACGCTCTTGTAGATTCAAAAATAAGGCACATTTTGGTTCGGCATGAACAATCAGCCGCCCATATGGCCGATGGTTATGCGAGGATAAAGAGGAAAGCAGGTGTATGTTTTGCCACTTCCGGGCCCGGGGCTACTAACTTAGTCACTGGAATAGCCACTGCTTATGCAGATTCATCGCCAATAATTGCAGTTACAGGTCAAGTAGCCTTACCAATGATAGGAAAAGATGCGTTTCAGGAGACGGATATTATTGGTGTAACAAATCCATGTACAAAATATGCTTTTCAACCACGTGTTGCATCTGAAATACCTGAAATGGTAAAGAAGTCGTTTTACATAGCAGAAAGTGGAAGGCCAGGTCCGGTATTAGTGGATATTCCAAAAGATGTGCAGCAACAAATAACTAGAATGGAATTTCCTGAGTATATCAAGGTACGAGGGTATAACCCTGTAGTTGACGCAGACTTGTCAGAGATAAACAAAGCTTGTGAAATGTTACTTAAAGCAGAAAAACCAATCATCATGGCGGGAGGAGGAGTAATTCTGTCAGGAGCATTCTCAGAGTTACAGGCTCTCGCAGAATTACTTTCTATACCAGTAGTAACAACATTTAAAGGAAAGGGCGCCTTCCCCGAAAATCATCAATTGGCATTAGGGCCTATAGGAATGCATGGTCACGCAGAAGCAAACAAGATGGTTTTGGAAGCAGACTGTATACTTGCCATAGGTGCAAGGTTCTCAGATAGAACAGTAGGAAGATTCGATGAGTTCGGGAAGGACATTAACGTTATTCACTTTGATGTTGACCCAGCGGAGATAGGTAAAAACAAATCAGTGAATGCTGCCGTGATTGGTGATGTAAAATCTTCGTTAAGATCTCTCATCAAATTGATTCCCAAGAATTTTAAGACTAATGAGGAAATTACCAAATTATGGATGGCAAGAAAAAGAGAGCTTGTAAATTACTATGAAGACAGTATAAAGGATTATTCTAGAGAAATTACAGCTAAAAAAGCCTTAAAGAAATTACGTGAGTTACTTCCTGCCGAAGGTATCGTTACTACTGAAGTGGGTCAATGTCAGATGTGGGCATCATTGCACTTTGATGTAATATCGCCTGGAACCTTTTTTAGCTCAACCGGCTTGGGAACAATGGGTTTCGGCTTTCCAGCATCTATTGGAGCTAAGGCTGCAAAAACTGATGTCCCGGTAGTAGACATTGCAGGAGATGGATCATTTAACATGACTGAGAATTCTCTTGCTGTATCGGTCTTAGAAGAGTTGCCGGTTATCGTCTTCTTGTTAAACAATCAAATGTTAGGGATGGTAGCACAATGGCAAAGGACCTTTTATAACAGGAGATATAGTGGAGTTCATCAAAGGAATTGTCCCGATTATTGCAAATTGGCAGAATCATACGGCGCACAAGCATTTAGAGTATCTTCTATGGATGAGTTAGATAAAGCCATAAAGAATTCCCTGAAATCGGATATTGCAACTGTTATTGATATTCCAATCGACCCCGATGAAGACGTTTACCCGTTTGTCGCTCCAGGAACTGGACTCAAAGATATGATTATTGGAGCATGAGTAGAGTTGACTAACAAGAAGTCTGTATTTGATGAAGAGAACGCAAATAAGATGTATATATTGTCGGTAATTGTTGAGAATAAACCAGGTGTTTTATTTAGAATCACTAATCTTTTTAGGTCACGAAATTTTAACATTGAAAGTATAACAGTAGGAATTACAGAAAAGCCTGATCTGTCTAGAATGACAATAACTACCGTTTCTGATGTAAAGACCTTGGAACAGCTAGTAAAGCAATTGCAGAAATTGATCGATGTAATTCAAATCAATGTTTTAAACAAAGAGAATGCGGTGTATCGGGAACTTGCATTAATCAAGATGAATGCTAAAGATCCAACTACCAGAATAGAAATAGCAAATTTTGCTTCTATCTACAGGGGTAATATAATGGATATAAGTAATGAAACGATAACCGTAGAGATTATTGGTACTCCTGATAAGATAGACGCATTTAAAAATCTTGTTTCTAGTTATGGGATCATACAAGTTGCGCGAACTGGGGTATCCGCATTGCCGAGGGGGGCCGTGGACGATGACCTCTGATAATAAGATTCGAATTTTTGATACAACTTTAAGAGATGGTGAACAAACCCCAGGGGTTACAGTTTCTCCAGATCAGAAATTAGAAATTGCGATGAAATTGGATGAGTTAGGAGTCGACACAATTGAGGCAGGGTTTCCAGTTGTTTCACCCGGGGAAGTTCAGGCAATAAAAAAAATCATTAAACAAGGGCTCAGGGCTGAAGTATGTGGATTAGCTCGCACTACACAGAGCGATATAGATACTGCAATTAGTAGTGATTTAAAGTATATTCATACATTCATAGCGACATCGGATATTCATATGCAGTATAAACTTAAAATGACAAGAGAACAGGTTCTAGAAAAAGCTATTAGTGCAGTAGAATATGCAAAAAAACACGGAATGATGGTAGAATTCTCCGCAGAAGATGCAACAAGATCAGACAGAGATTTTTTAAATAAGATATTTAGAGAGGTAGCGGATGTGGGAGCAGATAGAATTGACATTCCCGATACAGTAGGTTATTCAACACCCCAATATCTAGCAAAGTTAGTCACAGATGTGATAAACGCTACAGGTTTGCCAGTAAGTGTCCATTGTCATAATGATTTTGGATTAGCCGTTGCTAATTCAATCTCAGGTTTTCAGGCGGGGGCAAAATGCGCACATGTTACTATAAACGGATTGGGAGAAAGAGCTGGTAACGCAGCTTTAGAAGAATTGGTGATGGCATGTCAATGTTTGTACAAAATAGAGCACAATATAAAAACAGAGCTGTTGTATGAAGTCTCTAAATTTGTATCTAGTGCCATGGGAATTATAGTTCAACCAAACAAAGCTATAATTGGCGAGAATGCGTTTGGACACGAATCTGGAATTCATACCCATGGTATTATCAATAATCCTTTGACATATGAACCGATTAGTCCCGAACTTGTAGGCAGAAAGCGTTGGATGCAAGCCGGAAAGCATGCAGGCGCTCACGGCATCAAAGCCATTTTAGACGAATTTGGAATTACAACTAATGAGACGCAATTAAAAGAAATAGTAGACAAACAAAAAATAATTGCAGACGTAGGAAAATCCATTACGACTTCAGATTTATTGTCATTGGCAGCAGAAGTAATAAAAAATAAACAATTTGATGAGAGCTTTAAGTTAAATGACTTTCACATAGTTACTGGCTTAAATATAATTCCTACTGCGGTTGTTAAGTTAAATATTCATGAAAAAGATTTTATCGCTTCAGAAACGGGAGTTGGTCCAGTAGATGCAGCTTTAAAGGCTATCCAAACTATAGCACATGGAATAGCAAATATAAAGATCAGAGAATATAAACTTGATTCAATCACAGGTGGTTCTGATGCACTTGCAGAGGTAATAGTAAAGGTAGAAGACAAAGAAGGAAACATCATTTCAGCGAGAAAATCTGGTGAAGATATTGTAGTAACATCTGTTCAAGCAATGATAGATGCCATCAATAAAACTATGTTAAAAAAACTCATAGATAAATGAAGTGATGTTAGGTAAAGAAATAATTTTAGATGGGCGGTTTAGTTGACTATATATCAAATTTCCTTGCTCGTAGGAGATGGTATTGGACCAGAGTTATCTCTATGCATCGAAGACATACTTCATTATATTCATGATAGTTCCTCAACGTTAAAATTTAATATAAATAAGGTTGAAGCTGGAGATGAAGCCAAAAAAAAATATGGAAAAGCGTTACCTGACGACACATTTGAAAAAATAAAAAAATCTCAAGCTTGTTTGAAATCACCTGTTGGAGAATCTGCAGCTGATGTCGTTTTAGTTTTGAGGAGGTATTTTGAATTGTATGCCAATGTAAGGCCATCAAAAAATTATATTAACATTCCGGCAATCTCACATGGCGTTGATTTAGTTACTGTAAGAGAGAATACAGAGGATTTGTATCTTGGTTGGGAGTTTTATTCGGATGAGGACACTGTGATATCGTTACGAAAGATTAGTAGAAATGCATCTAAAAGAATCGCCGAATACGCATTTAAAATAGCAAATTCTAGAAAGGGAAAAAAGATAACAATAGTACACAAATCAAATGTTCTAAGACTAAGTGACAGATTGTTTATTGACACATCAAAGGAAGTTGCCAAAAAATATCCTGAAATTGAATTTGAGGAAATGTATGTGGATGCTTGTTCTATGGAGCTTATCAGAGATCCTAGAAGGTTTGATACTATACTTACCACTAACCTTTTTGGAGATATAATTTCAGATGAGGCTGCACAGGTAACTGGAAGTATTGGCCTTGCCCCTGCAGCAAACATTGGTGAAAATTTTGCGATGTTTGAACCTGTGCATGGAGCAGCTTTTGACATCGCAGGCAAGAATATTGCAAACCCCACTTCATTTATTTTAGCTCTAAAAATGATGTTTGAATGGATGAGTGAGAAATATCGTGACACTAGTTTGTTAAATGAATCGTTAAAAATTGAGAGGGCTGTAGATGAGCTTTTCACAAAGAAGATAAAGACAAAGGATATTGGAGGAACGCTCTCAACCAAAGAATTTAATCAAAAGTTTTTAAGCATCTTGTCTAATGAAAGTTCTAAAAAATAACCTTTTTAGTGCCTAGCATTTTCAACAATTTCAATCAAATTTTTAACAATCCGGGCAGTGGCGCCCCAAATCAAATACCCATCAACTGAAAACTTGAACATATCTTGGTTGCCATTTGAATGTAAATCATCAACTTCTACAGATTCCATTAGCTTCTCTAAAGGGAGTTCAATTATCTCATCTACTTCCTCATTAGGGATCAAATCTGTTGCTGGTTTAGTCAATATGACTACAAATGGATAAATCAATATTCTAGTAGTATAAGTATTAATTGGATCGAGACTTCCGACTATATTTTCCTTGTCTATTAGTAGTCCAATTTCTTCATACGTCTCTCTTATCGCAGTATCAACAAGTGAAGAATCATGAATAGACATTCTTCCGCCGGGAAAAGAAATTTCGCCAGCGTGATTTCTTAATTTTGAACTTCTTTTTGTAAAGAGTATCATTGGGGTATTTGCTTGGTTGAAATACACTATCACTAATACACTGGAATTTTCGACGTTTCTCAATTGACCTCTGGTCACTAAGTGTTTATTTTCTATATCAGCATGCATAGGCACCTTTGAATGAATCAAATCACTAAATTTTTTTTCGGATATCACACACTCAATATTATTCTAGCAATGATTTTAAAAAACCTTTTTTTAGACAAGCTTACTCTTTAATTTAATCATCCATATGAACATAATTTATGAACTTAATCCACCAAAAATTCTGGATAGTGACCGCATTGAGCCGTCGAATCTGAAAATGGAATTAGAGAGATTTTTATCCAGGGCTGCAATAGTTTCTGAAATTACTAAAGATATCCATTTAACTGACTCAGTTTTGGGTATTCCTCGAATATCTAGTGTTACAGCAGCCCATTTGGTTTCAACCAAGGTTGATAATCATGGACTAAATTTAACTTGCAGCATCAGGACAAGAGATAGGAACATGAACTCAATTATACAATCCGTTGCAGATTGTATTATTTTAAAAGTCAAAGGTTTACTTTTTATTCAAGGCGATAGGCCAAATTATGGATCTTCAGTTGTTAACACACTTTCTCCAAAACCTACAGAAGTAATTCATATGCTTAATTCTCTAGGCTTTGGAGATTTAATTAGTCTCGATTTATCGATTCCTAATAAAATATCAAACATGGAATCCCTCCGAAAAAAGGTGGAGGCAAAACCTAGTAGATTTATAACTCAATCTGTTAGTTCTATCAATGAAATTAGAAAATTAAAATCAATGCTGCAATCGTGTGGTATGAATATTTTCGATATGACTCCATGCGTGATGGTGCCCTCTTTAAAGAATGAAAAGGCCGCTACTATGATCGGATTGGATTGGAGTGGATACAAGGATCACTTTTTTGATTTTATAGATGAGATGAAACAGGAGGGGATTTGTCAGGTATTATTGACTTCCCCAAACAGCTTTAACGAGGGAATAGAGGTTCTTAAAAAAATTACCTAATAAAAATATGTTATAATATCTTTTTATGCTGAGTTATTTCGCTTTTAAGCTCATCCAGAACCAAGCGATTATATTCAAACAAATTAGAATCTTCGGTTAGGCGCGGTCTTCTATAATTTATAGCTATTTCCTTTTTAACTCGGGCAGGTCTTTTTGTAAACACAATTACCTTATCACCTAAACAGATAGACTCTGATATATTATGTGTTACAAAGACTATGGTCTTTCTTGTTTTTGCCCATATAAGTTGAAGTTCAACGAGCAAGAGATCTCGGGTCTGAGAGTCGAGTGCAGCAAAAGGCTCGTCCATCAATAATACGTCTGGGTCCATTACCAAAGCCCTAGCAATAGCCACCCTTTGTTTCATACCGCCTGATAACTGATAGGTATAAGATTTTGAAAATTTGCTCAGATCCATCATCTCAAGATAGTGCATTGCAATTTTGTTTCTCTTTTCCTTTTCAACTCCCACCATTTTCAACCCAAATTCTACATTATCAATCACACTTAGCCATGGGAATAAGGCATTCTCTTGAAAAACCATAATGCGATCGGGACCTGTAGCCGAGACTGGTCTACCATTAAGAATCAATTCTCCTTGACTGGGTTTATCTAGTCCTGCTATTATATTAAGTAAAGTTGATTTACCACAGCCCGAGGGTCCGACAAAGCATACAAATTGACCCTCCTCTATTGAGAGATTCACGTTGTCTACGGCCAAAACCCTATTTTTTTCACCAGCAGAGGAGTTTACAGAAAATGATTTAGTAATATTTCTCAATTCCAACTTGCTCAAGTAAATTAATGTATATTGATAGTTCGTCAATATAATTTAATCCGCAGAAATTAGTTTCGTAAGTAAAAAGTTATATTTTTGCTGCAAATCATTTACAACCGATTAAAGAGAAACAGTCATATTGGCACTTTAACGAATATAGTAGCAGTATTTTATTTACTAAATATGGGGTGTTTATCTTTAAGAATACCAAATCTTTTAGGTAGTAACCTTTTTTAAGAATCCTTTCGAAGTTTAGATATATCTAGGTTGATTAAAAGAATCGTATTAGACACTAGTATTGTAATTGATGGTAATATTAGTAATAAAATTGATAATAAAGAGATAGATAACAGCTTTGAAATAATTATCCCTCGACTGGCTATTGATGAGTTGCAATCTCAAGCTTGTAAACAACGCGAGCATGGCTTTATAGGACTTGCTGAATTAAAAAGAATAAGAGAGAAAAGCAGTTTACAAAAAATAACAGTAAGAATAGTAGGTGATAAACCTAGTCTGAGTGACATAAAACTTGCAAAAAATGGTCGTATTGATGCTCTCATCTGTGATATAGCTGAGAAAGAGAATGCTATACTCTTTACCTCAGATTATATACAACACATAACTGCCCTTGCATCAGGAATACAAAGTACATACGACCGAGCGATTCCTTCTTCAGAGTATGACATTGAAAACTACTTTGATGAGAGTACAATGAGTGTGCACCTGATTCAAGGTGTAGAACCCCTTGCAAAAAAGGGTACACCAGGTGATTTTACCCTAGAGAAAATTGTAGATAAGAAGCTTGATAAGCAAACCCTTGATGAAATCATCAACTTTTTATTTTCCACAAAGGATAACAGAAAAGTCTCCAATATTGAGATATCTTTTGATGGTGGTTATGTATTGATGTACAAGAACCTGAGGATCGTAATCACTCTTCCTCCTGTTTCTAATAAAATTGAAATTACGGCAGTAAGGCCAATTAAAAAATTAACCTTAAGCGAATACAATCTTGATCCCAACTTGGTAGAAAGATTGTCAAAGGAAGCAGAGGGAATTTTAATAGCTGGTAGACCAGGATCAGGAAAAAGTACCTTTGCAAGTAGTATAGCAGATCACTACGTTTCACGAAACAAACTTGTAAAAACGCTCGAATCGCCTCGAGACCTTCAAGTCCCAGACAATGTGGTACAATATGGTTCTTTTAAAAATGGATATGAAAGGGTCGCCGATTTATTACTTCTTGTAAGACCCGATTTTACGATTTTTGATGAAGTAAGGAGAATAAAGGACTTTGAACTATTTGCTGATTTGAGGCTGACAGGTATTGGAATGATTGGAGTTATCCATGCAAATGAGGCTCTTGATGCAATTCAACGATTCATCGGCAAAATAGAACTTGGGATGATTCCGCACGTGATAGATACAGTCATCTTTATCCATGGTGGAAAAATTGAAAAAATCTATGAATTGAAATTAACTGTCAAAGTACCTGCCGGTATGATAGAACAAGACCTTTCCCGACCGGTGGTCGAGATTAGAGATTTCTTTTCCAAGCAAGTCGAATATGAAATTTACTCTTACGGCGAAGAGAATATAATTATTCCTTTAGAAAATATTGATAAGAAAGCTTCAGGTGAAAAAAATAACAGGATTAACAAACTTGCGGAATCCAAAATCAGAGAGGTAATCGGACGGTTTGATGCACAAGCAGAAATAAAGATCATATCTGGTGATAGAATCAGAATTCTCGTAGATAAAGAGAAAATTCCTAGGATTATCGGTCGAGGAGGTTCAACCATTTCGGAGATTGAAAAAACACTAGGTGTCAAGATTGACGTAGAGTCTAAGGTACCCTCTATAGGAAATGAAATACCATTTAGTATCTCCGAATCAGGCTCAAGGATATATCTTATTGTAGATGAGGTCCATATTGGAAAAAAGGTAAATTTGTTCTTAAATGAAGATTTGTTGGTTAGTAATCAAATTGGCAAAAGATCAAAATTAAAATTAGACAAAAAATCGGATGTCGGAAGGAAAGTGTTTAATGTTATAATGAGTAACAATCACGATTCCTTAAGGTTATTTGAGAGCAAAGGTGAATAGTAGCAAAAAAAGTTAGGGGTTTAAAAAGATATCTTTGGGACATAAGCACCAAATACTTCTTTGAATGCAGAATTTATCTCTCCAAGAGTTACCTTCTCCTTCACAGCAGAGATAATAAACGGCATCAGGTTTGTATCTTGCTTATCGGCTGCGGCAGTTAGTTTTGAAATTTGGTGTTGGACTTTGATGTTGTCCCTATTCAACTTAAACTCTTTTAGTCTATTGATTTGCTTGATTTCAAGCTGAGGGTCCACTATGGCCAACTTAGGTTCCACATTTTTCTGATCCCTGAATTTGTTTACACCTACAATAGTCCTTTCACCAGTATCAACCTCTTTCTTCAGATTATAAGCATTTTTTCTGATCTCTTCTTGAAAAAAGTTTCGCTCAATGGCTGCTAGAGCTCCACCCATCTTGTCTATTCGATTCAGATATTCATTTACGCCATCTACTATCTGTTCTGTCAAATATTCAACATAATAGGAGCCTGCAAGGGGATCTACGGTCTTAGTAACACCGGTCTCATACGCGATTACTTGTTGAGTCCTCAAAGCAATTTTTACGGATTCCTCCGTTGGAAGTGCTAACGCCTCATCCCGTGAATTTGTATGTAAAGATTGACATCCGCCTAAGACCGCTGCTAATGCCTCAGTTGTTACCCTAACTATATTATTATCAACTTGTTGAGCAGTCAATGATTCACCACTAGTCTGTACATGAAACCTCAAATGAGAAGATTTTGGATCTTTAGATCCATATCGTTCTTTAATGATCCTCGAATAAATCACTCTTGCTGCCCTAAATTTGGCAATTTCTTCAAAGAATTCCATGGTACAACAGAAGAAAAATGAAAGTCTTGGTGCAAAGCTATCAATGTCTAAACCTCTACTGACACAGGTGTTTATATATTC
This sequence comes from Candidatus Nitrosocosmicus sp., assembly GCA_031177355.1. Lineage (GTDB taxonomy): Archaea > Thermoproteota > Nitrososphaeria > Nitrososphaerales > Nitrososphaeraceae > Nitrosocosmicus. Next base: position 30,159 of record JAPSGR010000003.1, read on the forward strand.
AATTGCGTCTGCAAAGGTAAAGGCTAATTCCTGGATTGCATTTGATCCAGCCTCTCTGATGTGATATCCAGAGATACTTATAGGATAAAATTGTGGAACATTTGTTGAACAGTATTGGATCATGTCTCCTATTAATCGGAGAGACGGTCTAGGAGGATAAATATAGGTATTTCTAGAATGATATTCTTTTAATATATCGTTTTGTGTTGTACCCCTAATTTGTGATGCAGATACACCCTGAGATTCGGCAACAGAGATATACAACGATAGTAGTGTAGCCGCTGTTGAATTTATGGTCATAGATGTACTTACTTTGTCGAGTGGGATATCCTTAAAACAAGTCATCATATCTTCGATCGAACTAATTGCAACACCTGTTCTTCCTACCTCACCCTCAGACTGACTGTTATCTGAATCTCTTCCAGTTTGAGTGGGCAAGTCAAATGCCAAAGACAAGCCTGTTTGCCCATGCTCAAGGAGGAATTTAAACCTATTATTAGTTTCTTCAGCACTACCAAATCCACTATATTGTCTCATAGTCCAATGTCGCTCCCGATACATGGTCGGATAAATACCTCTCAAAAACGGGTAGGTGCCTGGTTCAGATTCAAATTCCTTCTTGATGTCTTCTGATTTGTAGAATCTTTTTACTGGTATATTTGAATCGGTTTTGATCAATTTTTGTTCGTCAGTCATAAGTTATCATTTGCCATGAAATATTAATAAAGATAATTCTTCTGCGGCCGTATATGGATCAATTTTTTTTTCTATTATGGAATTTATTAACAGAGAAATCTTTTCACTTTGTGAACTCATAATCTGTAGTGACCTATTTTTCACCTCTTCTATAACCATTACCTTAAGTTCGGTCTCTAGGTCATATCGCTGCTTATTCTTTCGATTTTCAATCCATTTGTCTGTTTTAATTAAATCATTTAATTTATTTGAAAATTCTTCTAATCCCTCACCTGTATTTGCGGATACTTTGAAAACGAGTGGATTACGAGGTGACTCTCCAATGAGATCTAACAGTGTTAAATACAAAGTATTTGATCCTTCTAGATCCGCTTTATTGACCAAATATATATCTCCTATTTCTGTCAAACCCGCCTTCACGGCTTGTACATTATCGCCAGTATTTGGATTAAAAATCACTATTGTTAAATTTACTACTTTCGATATTTCCACCTCCAATTGACCTGCTCCCACGCTTTCTACCAAGATGAGGTCATATCCTGCAGCATCCAATATTCTGATAACATTTCGTAGTGATTTTGAAATACCCCCTTGTGCCCCTCTTGATCCTAAACTTCTCATAAATAAATCGTCATCATTCATAGTAGTGGGCATCCTAACCCTATCACCTAGGATAGCACCGCCGGTTATAGGACTTGTAGGATCGACAGCTAAAATAGCTATTTTCATACCAAAATTTTTGAAGTATGGTATCAATTTTCCTATTAGAGTACTCTTGCCTGCTCCAGCGGGACCAGTAAATCCAATTGTAACGGCCTTTCCGGTTTTCGGATATATTTTTTTCAAGATATCATGAGCCAAGGGGTCTTCATTGTCAATTTTTGAAATTGTCTGTGCTATTATACGTTTATTTTTAGCTAATATTCCCTCTACGATAGCATCCACTTGAATTAAAGAAAATCATTCAAATAAATTATTTTGCAATATCTGTGACTGGAAGGAATAATTTCAAAAAGGTATAATAATCATTCAACAAAGAGGTCGTCTTTTTCATTTCGAATCAAGATACTAATATCTATTTTATTTTCCGGATCAGATTCAATTAGTTGATAGGGATAGCCTCTCACAATTGCGACAGGAATTTGTAATGTTTTTCCCATAACCAGTTCTGCTGCAGAGGCAATCTCATCAGCCACCGCGATTTCAGTTACCTTTAGCTTCCTCCCAAATATATCCGGCGTTCCTATATAGCTTTTCAACGGATTTATACCCGATATCCCTATTGCTACATTCGTCTGACCGTTTCTAAAGGGTCTACCAAAGGTATCGCAAATAATTACCGATACTTTTCTCCTAGCCAATTGAAAAATACTTTTTCTTATATTTCTCGCCGAGCGGTCTGGATTTTTAGGCAAAAGTAAAGCGTGTCTAGGATTATTTGAGACATTACTTTGATCTATTCCGGCATTTGCACAAATAAACCCATGTTTGGTTTGAGTGATCAAATGCTTCTGGGTAACTCTTATGACTTTTCTAGATTCATCTAGAATAAGCTGTATCAGTCTAGGATCTTTATCATGGACTGTAGCAAATTTTAGTGCTCGGGTAGAGGGAATCACACTATCTATATCAATCATCCTCGTTTCAGCTTTTGAAATTATTTTCTGAGCAATTACCAGTATATCAAATTCCTCTAAATTCAATTTCGACAATTTGATAGAATCAATAATGGTCTTTGAAATATTCGCACCTGGTTCAATTTCACCATTGATTGGTACAGGAATGATGGATAACAAATAGGTTTTACCTAAAATATATTGCAGGTTAAGATGGATTAACCTTTATCTTAAATTTTTCTTTTATAATTGGAATTAAGAGGGAGAGATCTTTTTCTTCAATTATTACATTGGCCTTCTTGCGTATAATGTCAACAGGACAAAACCCTATTGTAAATGACGAAAGGTTAAAGAGCTTCAAATCGTTTGCACCGTCGACTACCACTACAATCTCATCCTTTGAAAAGCCATGTTCTTGAACATATTTTATAACAGAGGCAGATTTATCTGAAGTAACCTGTATGTCGACATCTTCTAGTTTGCCGTCTCTAAATACCAGATCGTTAGAGAAAATTTTGTCTATCTGTAATTCAGTGTACAATCTATCTGTAATAATATTAAAACCGCCGGAAACAGCGATTAATTTCCATCCAAGGGTTTTTAAGAATGAGCACAATTCCCTTGCTCCTGGCATTATTTCTAGATTTTGAGCGATGTTATATGCTTGACTATATTCAATTCCTCTCAAAGCATGAACTCTTTCCTTTAATCCTTCTTCCCAATTGATTTCTCCTCTAATACCTTTATTCGTAATATCCCATATCTCCTGTTCTTTTCTGGGTCCCAAGACTTTTGCCAACACAGGTAAATATTCGGCATTCAACAATACACCCTCTACGTCAAAGATAACAAGCATTACTCAAATCGATCTCCCTGTTCATACATAATATTAACATATTGCAGAAATATCTATCTAACTCAATATAGTTCTTAACGAGTCCTTGAATAGATTCTATATGTTAAATTATACAATGATTAATAACTAAATAAAAATAGTATGTTAGTAATAATAGAACATTTCCTGGTAATTTTCACATGAACATTTGTTACTTTTTCGACTGCAAAAACATTTAATTAAGTTGAAATGCCTTTATAAAGACATGTCATCCAATTCCGATGATGCATCAAAGGCTAACATGAAAATAATTGATGTGAGAGGACTCTATTGTCCCGAACCCGTATTTAGAACCAAAATTGAAATCGAAAGAATGACAAAAGGAGATTTATTAAAGGTTGTGTCCGATGACCCTGATTCCGAAGAAGATATTTCCAGATGGGTGAATAGAAACGGTCATGAATTGTTATCATTGAACAAATCAAATAACGATTTAGAGTTTACAATCAAAAAGGCTAAATAATATGAGTACATCAGCTGTTTTTCCATACTCCGACAAGGTAATAGAAAGAATTGGCAATACACCTTTGATAGAATTAAAAAACTTTTCTACTTCTAAGACCAAGATATTTGCAAAACTTGAATGGTACAATCCATTTGGCTCAGTCAAGGACAGAGCTGCATACTGGATGATTAAGGACGCCGAACGTCAGAAAATTCTTAGAAAAGACAGGAGTATTATAATAGAACCAACATCGGGGAACACAGGTATCGCTTTAACTGGAATAGCTTCTCATTTAGGTTATAAAGTTGAAATAGTTATTCCCGAAAAGGTGAGCAAGGAAACTAAGGATATACTTAGAAAACTTGGTGCTACATTACATGAAACATCTGATGATTTATGCCCAAGGGTTGGTGCAGGGACGGATCAGAGCATAGCTTTGGCGTACGCCATCTCAAAACCACGACCAGATGTTTATTATATGCCTAATCAATATACAAATGATTCAAATTATTTTGCACATTATGAGGGAACGGGACCAGAATTATGGAAGCAAACAAATGGCAAAGTTACGGACTTCTTTACTGGTTGCGGCACAGGCGGAACAATAACTGGTACGGGCAAGTTTTTAAAGGAAAAGAATAAAAATGTCAAGGTCATCGCTATACAAGCCCAGAAAAATCATCTTTTACAGGGTTTAAGAAATTTTGAAGAATCCGCCAAACCTGAGCTTTTCCTAAGAAGGGAGGAGGTTGTTGATGAATGGTATACGGCCACAAACGCCGAGTCCTTTGAAATGGTCAAGGAAATAGCCCAGAAAGAGAATATTTTAGTTGGTCCTTCTTCTGGGTCTGTACTTGCAAGTATGCTAGAATTTGCACAAAAGGAACATGACCAAGGAAAAGTATTTGTAGGTATTTTTGCTGATGATGGACGCAAATTCAGGAGTTTGTATAAAGAACAAGGAATTTTTACAGATGAAGAATTTGATAAATATTTGAAAAGAAGCGACTTTTTGCCTGAACTGGCATACAATCAGTAAATTGCAAAGTCCTGTAGATTACAGGTTAAAGTGTAATTTAACCTTCCTTTCCTCTCGACTCTGATAACCATCTTTCAATGTCTAAAGCAGCCATACAACCAAAACCGGCAGCAGTAATTGCCTGTCTGTATCTATGATCATGGACATCCCCTGCCGCAAAAACACCTTCTATGTTTGTTCTGGTGTGATTATTTAATATTATATATCCTCGTTCGTCAAGTTCTACTTGATTCCTAAAGATATTTGTATTTGGCTCATGTCCTATGGCAACGAACAAACCTCCGGCATTCAAGATAGTTTCTTTACCGGTATTATTATCCTTAATAGTAACTTTTGCAACTTTGTTTTCACCTTCTATTTTAATAACAGATGAATTCCATATGAATTCTATTTTTGGGTTTTCAAATGCACGCTCTTGTAAAATCTTGCTCGCTCTAAGCTTGTCTCTGCGATGAACAATCTTTACGGATTTTCCGAATTTTGTCAAAAATGTAGCCTCCTCTAAAGCAGTATCCCCACCTCCGACAACTATAATATCTTGGTTTCTAAAGAAAGGTCCATCGCATGTAGCACAATAAGAGACACCTTTACCTGAAAAGTCAACTTCACTCTTAAGTCCTAATTTTCTTGGGGTCGCACCTGTTGATATAAGAATGCTGTTGGAGGTGTAATGCGTAGAACCAGTGAATATCTTAAAGGGTCTGGTCTTGAAATCCACTCTTGTTACTTCATCAACTACAATCGTTGTACCAAATCTTTCGGATTGTTGTTGCATATTCATCATTAATTCTGGGCCAGTTATACCACTAATAAATCCCGGAAAGTTCTCAACTTCGGTAGTGGTCATCAATTGTCCCCCAGGCAAGCTTCCTGAAATAACAATAGTTCTCAATTTAGCGCGTGAGGTATATATTGAAGCAGTATACCCTGCAGGACCAGAGCCAATAATAGCCACATCAAAATGTGTATTTTCTACGTTCCCAGGTCTAATATCATATTCATTGCCATTTATTGCATCAACGGGATTGGTCATAACTTGTTAACATAACATAATTTCATTTATTAATGTATTATCAATGATTTTTCAGGTATCGGAATACTTGAGTATTAATTAAACAGGTGCAAAATACAAATTTTATTATAATCTCGAATTATAAAAATAAAAAGACAAATCTAATGAGGATAATCGTTTGTGGTATGGGGGTAGTTGGCCAAAGTTTTCTAAAGTTGCTTTTAGCAAGTTATACTACCCTGTATAAAAATTATGGTATTAAACCCCGAGTAGTTGCTTGTGTTGATAGTAAAGGAATTACCTATTCGCCCACTGGGTTAGATCTTAAAAAAGTACTCGCTATTAAAGAAAAATCTGGTAGCTTACTCGAGTATGCAGGCTACAAATTGAACTCTAGAAATTATATCGAAGAAATAGATGCAGAAGTATTTTTAGAGCTCACTCCTACTAATCTTTCTAATGCTGAACCAGGGCTATCTCATATTATTTCCGCTCTTAGATCAAAAAAAAATGTGATAACAGTCAACAAAGGACCATTGGCTTTATCGTTTTCCTCACTCATCGAGCTTGCGGACTACAACAACGTAATGTTTCGTTTCAGTGGAACTGTTGGGGGCGGAACACCGGTTCTAGAGTTCGCAAAACATTGTCTGAAAGGAGACAAGATTACTTCATTCACCGGAATATTGAACGGGACTACAAACTATATCTTAACAAGAATGTCAGACGGATTACCTTTTGATGAAGCATTACGGGATGCAAAGGAGAAGGGATATGCGGAAGCAAATCCTTCATTAGATATCGAAGGTGATGATGCCGCTGCTAAATTGGTGATTATGGCAAATTGGATAATGGGCTATAAAGTAACACTGCGAGATGTGGATAAGACTGGTATTACAAACATAAACCCAGATGAATTTAGTAGAGCTGCTTCATCAGGAAAATCAATCAAGTTGATAGCAAAATGCGACAAAAAAGAATTGTATGTAAAACCGATTCCAATATCAAAGGACGATCCCATTTATGTAAATGGAACTTTGAATGCAGTTACCTTTAGATCTGAACATTCAGGTGAACAAACAATTATCGGTAAAGGAGCCGGCGGAATGGAAACTGCAAGTTCCATATTAAGAGATCTTATCGAAATTAAGCAAAATATGACTAACTATCAACTTAATTGAATATGTGCTGTTAGGCAGATTCCAGATCAGAATCGATAAAAAAGAGTTATAAGAACAATTGATAATTACAACTTTATATGTATAGCGGTGAGTTAGAGTTCCAAGCCAAGAGAAAAACAATAGCTATATTACAAGACGAAACAAATAAGATATTAAATTTATCTAGGGAACTGGCATTAATGACCGAGGCTATATTTGAAGGTAATAGAACAAAAATAGCAGAATCATTTGAACGTATGAACCTGATCGAAAGTGACATCGCTATCTTGCGAAAACAAATAACAAGGGAGGTGATCGCTATTGGCAGCTTGATGGCGTACAGAGAAGATTTGTTGAGAACTGCCTATTTTGTTGATGAAATTTCTGGATTTATTGGCGGAATCTCCTTCAGGTTAGCTAATATTGACCCCGAAATAATAAATGAGCGATTTGAGCATGACCTCAAAAATATGGTAGGTATTATTATAGATGTCATTTTTAAGATTAACGAAATGTCAAGGACACTTACAATAAAACCTGAAAATACTATAGAATTGGCTAGCGAAGTTCAAAAGATAGAGATGGAAGTAGATAAGAAATATAGAGAGATGACTATAGAAGCACTAGAGTGTCTTCATAATCCAAAAGATTTGATTCTGTTTAAGGATACTATTGAAGGGATCGAGGGCATAGTCGACAAATGTCAACAAGCATCTAATTCCTTTACAATACTTGCCTTGAGTATCTAATAATGCCCTTTACTGGTCAACTAATAGAAAATAGAATATTCATTCATGATTTATCGGAATCAAGGTGTTTATTTGGTGAAGGATATTACGGGAAGCCACTTGGAATTTCAAAACCTAAAAACAACGAATTTGATTCTCCCCTTGTATTAGACCTTATTGAAGGATATTACTTGAATGTTAATAAAAAACTAAATGTTTTTAAACGAGATGGGAAAAGTGTTACCTCGAATGAGATTTTGAAGGAGTGTAAGAAACAATATGTGAATTTCGAAGTAAAGTATAGGGTTTTTGAAAGTCTAAGAGACAAGGCATATGTTGTTACGCCTGGAATAAAATTTGGCTGTGACTTTGCAGTTTATATTCATGGTCCAGGAATAGACCATGCACCATTCCTTGTCAAGGTTTTGATGGAAAATGAAAAACTTACAAGTATTGATATTGTCCTTGCAGGCAGGCTTGCTACTACGGTCAAAAAACAATTTATTTTGGCGATTGTTGATCAAGTTGGTCATTCCATAAGATTTGTAGGATTTGATTGGTGGAGGGCTTGATTTAAAAATAGATTGGCAGAGTTTCATTGAGCATAAAAATTTTCAAAATCAAGTTTTAGGGAGGTCAAATTTTATAAAATTTTCACCAGATATAGTAAGCCTCGTGGAATATTTCTCTGTTCCTGTTTCAAGCCAACCTTTATACCTAATCGAATTTTTTACAATGTCAACAATACTTGGCTTCTTTTCATTTATTTCTTCGTAACAAGACAAAATTTCTCCATACTTTATTTCCGATTGTTTGTTATATTTTGTAAGATAATAAACAAACAATGTAGATTTTTCATAATGGTTTGTTGGTTTTTTATCTTTGTAAAACTCTCTCAAGCCGGGTTTATCATTATTTGCCTTCAAATCAACTGGTAAGGGAGGTATGTTAACAGAGAGTTTAGATATCGAGTGTCTGGTTCCTTTACTTATAACAGGAACCTCACGATTAACATCAAGTGCAGAATTCCCCTTTATTTCTTTGTTTCTTACGATACGAATTTTATCATCTTGGCTAGGAAAAGACTCTAAAGAAACGTTATTAGAGGATACAATATTATTTACATCTAACTTTGGCAAATTTTCCTTGTTATTTATTATGACTTCCTTTATTGCTATTTTAAAGATCTCTTCGAATTTCTCCAGATGTTTATCTACAAATGCCTCATTTCCTTCAAGTTCAAAAAGACCCTCCTTTAGATTAATCCTAAATCTCGTATCAGAGGTCAATGAAAATTTTTCTCGTTAATAATTATATAACTATTTGCATTTCAAATTTTTAAAGATATTCAAAATCGTCAATATCGTGCCAGTAGTTCAGTCGTTGATGAAGCCAAGGAAAAAAGTTACGCTCCTTGTTTTCAAATTCCTTCTTCATCAACTTGATGATTTTAGGAGAGACTTCACCAGGTAGTCCATATATTCTTTTTTTCTTTTTAAAGTTAAACCCATAAGCCTCTCCCTTTTCGTAGACATGAGAAACTATTTTTGGTAACCAAGATCTGTTAATAGGAGGGATCAATATATTACCCCTAGCGTCAAATACCGTCTCAGGCCTATCCGTATTAAACCTTACGGTGAAAGAACTAATAGATGGAAAATACAATAATTCCTCTTGCATAGACCCAGAGTCAGTAATTTCAGCCCAACACTTTCCACTATCTAAAAATTCTACAACATTCCCATATTCTCTCCACAAATTCGTAATCAGGAATTTCTGCGGATAATTTTTTTCAAGATCCAATATGATAGAGTATAGATCATATCGGTTTAATGCTGAGATTGTACCATTCAGCAATACTAGTACTATTTTGAATTCGGTGTTTTTAATCAAGTCAACAAGTCCCCCTATAATGGCGTTAAATCTATGGGTCGTTAAGTTTTCTCTGCGATGAATATCCATGCGGATCCAGTTTCCTGATTCTAATTTCGGAAATAGTTCAAATATACTTCTTTTGGGTTTGTTTTTGCGCTTTAAATCGATTGCGTCAACCACTGAATTTCCAACAACATGTATGTCTTCGTTAGGATAGCCCTCTCTAACAAGATGTTCTTTATTTAGTTTTGTAGGAACAAAAAAGAATTTAGTTCCTGAGGAACAAATCCATGTGTCTATTTGCTCAGGAAAAGGTTCCTCACGAGTTAAAAACCATTTAGTTGTTAGCTGATCTGTAATGAATTTTTCTACCATAGACTCAGTGGGCACTTTATTAATCCTGATATGAACGATATTAGATGGACTCATAGACCGTAGTCCAGATTCATTCTGTCCCACCTTTTGTCCCAATCCAAACACCCAAGACAGTGTTGCTATCCCCGCAACCAATGTATCCCCATGAACAATTGGTAATATACCCTTATTCGGATAACGATCCTTCAGGTATCTTCCAAAAAAACCAAATTTTAGCATCAAGTCACTAGATTTTTGAATGAGATCTCCTCTAATCTGCAGGTCACAGGCAATAGACTCCTCTAAGTCAAATTCTTTAACGCCATAACCTAGCAAGTCATCATAATGTTGTCCAGTAGATATTATAAAAGAGGGTAAATTTTCTTTAATAGATTCTAACAAAAGGGGTGCCTGTTTATAGAAATCGGGTTTAGTTCCTATTACTATGGCCAGAGCTTTATCAAACTCAGAATTTTTGGAAAATAATTTTTCTAGATTTTTCTTGTTTATTAGTATTGGAAGAAATTTATTGTCCACTTCGATTTTTTCTGAAGTATGAATACCATCTTTGTTGTGCAGCTTTTCATCAGAAGTGGTTTTAAAGATCTTCTTTTCTGAATATCCCAAATTTTATTTCTTCCTTTGATATTTTTTATAAATTATTTCTTTGGCGTGATCGTAACGTGACCTTTCTAAAATTAAAATATCCGATAGATAAAAGCAAAACTCCAAAGGCAGCAAAAATCCAGGGTGAATTCGAAATCCACCATGGCAAATCAACGGTACCTATCATAGGTAGCATTGTTGAAACATATAACATTCCAAATATTAATACAATTCCAGAAACGAAAACTAGTATTGACGCTAATCTGGACCCCTCAGATAAAACACTTGAAAAGAAGGATAAACCAACAGCAGGAGCTAATGATATGAAAATTACCTGAAAATAGGCACTTGATGGCTCAACGGTAGTCACAGGACCCGATCCATCAGGTCCTATCAAAAAGTTGAAGAATGCTATTGATGTAAAAATGAATAAAACAACAAGACCTAATACTGCTATGGACAACCATTCACCGGCTTTAAACATATTCGATAATTCTATTTTTAAAATATAATATTTTAATATTGTTAAAAATCATAGCACTCCGATCAGTCTAGCCAATTCTTTCCTTGAGGCGTCGCCCAATAGTTTGGCAGAATCTTCTGGGGTAGGACTATTTACAAATATGCCAAACCCTCGCTCTAGTCCAGACCATGAGGTTACTAGAGGATAGACTTCTATATGCCAATGGAGCTGTCTACTATTTTTCTTCTCCGGTGAGATATGAAATGCAATACTAAAATCAGATTGACCCAAGATTTTATCCATTCCCCTAAGTGAAGAGCAAACCACAAGAGCGAGATCCTTTATCTCCTTTTGAGTGGCTTTTGAAAAGAATGTTGAATGCTTTCTAGGACATATCCAAAATTCGTAGTTATATGTAGGAGCCCACGGTACGAGAGTAATAAAACTATCAGTTGAGAATAATTGCCTGGGCCCATTTATTTCAGTTCCAATCATGTCACATGCAGGACAACTACCGCTTTCGTTCATTGACTGATGAAATGTTTTAGCTTCCTTTTCAATAATGGGAGGGATTGCTGAGAAAGTGGTAATGTGAAAATGAGGATGCTTGATTTTGTTGCCTCCATTCAATCCTCTGCTTGCATAAATAGCCACATAGGTTACGCCCCTCTGACTGTACAGCCAACGAACCCTATCCTGTAAAACTAGCAAGAGGTTAGTCCATTGATCTACAGTTAATTCAGAAAGGGCAACGTCATGTTGGGGTGTTGGTACAACAATCTGGTCGTAGCCGCAGGCCGGCTCTCTGTAGAATGGTCTGTCTGAGTATTGATGGTTTGATATTGAAGTCACGATAGGATCTTTACATTCAAATACACGTATTGTCCAGTTTTCGCTTTCTTCTTCTGTGGTATCGTATAACCTTTGTAAAATACCCTCTTTTACCACAAAGGATAAAACCAAATTATTGCATTTATCAAGGGAACAAGGACAATAGGGACAATCTGGTGTATCAGAAATATCAGTGGATTGTTGTTCATTGTAAATTAAATCAGGAAATTTATTTAACTGATCAAAATTATTTGGTATTAAAACGTACTTGTCAGGTACATAATAATCTTTTCTTAACTCCGACAACTCTTCTATCTAAAAAGTTCAGTATTTTGTTTTAATTAAATATTATGTATTTAATTTTTCTAAAAGTAGATTTGTGGGATATAATTTGTATATAAAATTTACTTGGAGGAACTAGAATATACCGCTTTTGTATTACATATTGAAAAATGTGGATTGGATGGCTAAATAATCCAATCAGGATACAATTATCAAAAATTAAATTATGTATATACCGACATTAGTTATGCCGCAGCCAAGTACTACCGAAGTTAAATGGGATTCTGTTAGAAAGTACAAACTTACAAAAATGCTGAATGATTTGTCGAAAATCTCAGGCCATGGTACTGAATTGGTGACTGTTTATATACCACCCAAAAGACCCATCCATGATGTTTTGGCGCAGTTGAGAAATGAGGCTGGCACTGCTACAAATATAAAGTCAGATTTGACTCGAAATCATGTCCAGGATGCTTTAAACAAGACAATGGAACAACTTAAACTCTACAAGGAACCTCCAGAGAATGGGCTTGTAATTTTTTGCGGCGCGATTCCTACAGGAAAAGGTATCGGAACCGAGAAGATAGAGATATATACAGTTATCCCACCTAAACCTGTTCAAATTAATTTGTATAGATGCGATGATCACTTTTGGACAGACCATATAAAGGAGATGTTAAAAGATGATCGAACAATAGCAGTAATATCGATCGATACGCAAGAGGCCGGGTTAGGGATCCTGACAGGAGACAGATGGGAAACGATTGATACCCTTACCTCCGGTGTGTCGGGTAAACATAGACAAGGAGGACAATCTGCGAGAAGATTTGAGAGGTTGCGTGACAATGAGCTTAATGAGTATTACCGCCGTGTGGCTGACTATGCCCAAAAGATCTTCATAGACCAATATACCGTTAAAGGAGTAATCGTTGGTGGACCAGGTCCCACCAAGGAGACATTTATACGGGAAGAATACCTTGACTATAGACTTCAAAATAATATAATCGCCACATTGGATACCTCGTACTCTGGAGACGAAGGCGTCAGAGAAATAATTGACAAAGTAAATGATCAAGGGATTATGGCTGAATTTCGATCAATGGAAGAAAAAAAAATTGTTAAAAAGTTTATGGGAGAGGTATTTTCAGGTAAGGGGCTTGGCGTTTACGGATTACATGAGGTTGTAAATTATTTGAAAGCAGGAATCGCAGAATCAATTATTGCAACGGATAATATTGACCTGGTTTACTTTGAAGTTAATTGTAACAAGTGTGGAAATACATTCGATAAATTTGTAGAGAGAGACCACCTCGTGGAAACCAAACAAATTATCCTCTCTACACCTTGCGTAAAATGCAGTAGTTTGGATTATCAGGTTAAGGAGAAAGATTTAATAGATTATTTAGAAGAATTTGCCTCTTTAGCGGGTACTAAATTAGACATTATTTCTTCGAAGACTGAGGAAGGAGCCCAAATAGAGAGCCTGGGAAAGATAGGTGCATTATTAAGATTTAGGCCAACCTCTTAATAATTTATTTTCCGTTCTGATGAAATATTTTTAAAGCCTCATTAATTACTTGATAGCCGTAAATCTTTCCTAAGGAACCCCGTTCAGAATTTGCCTCCGTAAATCTGGTAGTGCCGTCCTTTGCAAATCCATCACCTGAGATAAGCAGTGGTATTGGATCATCCGTATGTGCCTTCTTTACACAGGGTGTAGAATGATCTCCAGAGATGATATAATGTATATCATATTCACTGTTTGATTGCTCTATTTCAGAGTTTAATACCTTAAAGAAATACCTGTCTATCTCCTCAATATTCCTTTTTTTTCCTCTAGCATCCCCATCATGACCAAACTCGTCAGGTCCTTTTATGTGAACATAAGCCAAATCATGGTTACCAATAACCTTTGCTAACGTTTTTGCTTTTAGCTCGTAATCACTAGGTTCACCAGCTTCATAAGATTTCATTCCCACGATCTTTGAAATCCCAATCTCTACGGGCATGTCAACAAGGGATGCAAAATTTAATTTGTATTTTTCATTAATATCCTCAACCTTGGGTTGTTTATTGCCTGCATCTCTTAACAAAATACAATTTATAGGCAGGAGACCATGTGAAATTCTTTCTTTGTTTATCTGGCAGTTATCAAGAGTATTAATTACCTGCTCTGAGAAGTCATTAATCACATCTGCTGATACTTTAGATATTTCATCAGTTGCTTGAGATTTAGCAACAAACAAAGCGGAATCAGACGTATCGACAGCAATTCCAATTCCATTTATTTTCTCATACGCTGGATCAGTATTTGTAACATTTTGACCTAGTCTGAAGTCTTTCTTTCTAAAACGCAACACGACCCTATGGCCTATTGTGGGTTCGATTGAATACTCGATTCCTGCTAATTTCACCCTCTCTCTAATTAAGTTGCATACAGCTTCTGAATCAGCCCTCGAAATACTCCGTCCGGCTCTTCTATCGATTATACGTTTGTTTGAACTATCAATAGTAGCGAAATTTCCTCTTAATGCGAGGTCACCATCTAAAAAATCTATTCCACAGCCAATACATTCAACTACACCCCTACCAAAGTACTCCAAATCCTTGAAGTTGTATCCTAACATATTGAAGACGGCTATATCAGATTGAGGAGCAATGCCATCACCTACACTCGTGACTTTTCCCGAAATCCCATTTCTTGCGATTTTATCTAGATTAGGTGTATACGCAGCCTCCAAAGGGGTTAAATAGTTCAAATCTGGATGCGGCAAATCGCCAACGCCATCTAACAATACATAAATCGTTTTACTCTTTGTCAATACTGAGAATTTTGACTCATCAAATTTAATTCTAATGTATTCGAGTTCCAAATGATATTAAATAAATAATCTAGTAAACATTATGACAACTGTGAGATATCAAGTTTCCTCAGATTATAAAAATCAGATTTTCCTACATAATAGAGATAAAAAGATATACTTAGATCCCAGACACTTGACTTCTGAGGATATTGTATTCATATCGCATGCACATGTTGATCACTTGGTGAGTAAAAGTAGTTTAAAAAGATTGAATCTGGAAAAAAAAATCATGTGTTCCGAAGAAACCATTGAGATGGCCAAAATTAGAGGTCATTTCCTGGAAAATCGCTCAAGTTCTCAACATGATTTCAAACTCGTCGATACGGGCCATATTCTGGGATCTAAAGGTCTCTTGTTAGAAGACGAAATATTTTATACGGGAGATCTATCCATAAGGGATAGGGCATTTTTGACAAAGCCGACCTTACCTAAAGTCGAAACCTTAATTATAGAATCAACATTTGGTAAACGGGAATATATTTTCCCTCCCTTGAGACACGTAATTCATGAAGTAAATTCATTGATATCTAACATGTATGACAAAGGAATACCTGTAATTCTAATGGGATATTCGTTGGGTAAGGCGCAGGTTCTAACATCTTTATTTGGATCATGGAAGCCGCTTATTGTTCATGATGACATATTAAAGTTTAATCAAATATATCAACAGTTTGGAATATTACTTGAACAAGGAATATCTCTCACCGATGCTTCGAAAAAAGGAGTACTAGAAAGAAGACCTTGGGTATTAATACACCCCCTAGTAAACTCCAATCAGGCAACCGTTAATAGGTTAAAAAAAAAGTATGGAGCAGTTACAATAGGATTCAGTGGATGGGGTATAAATAAGAATTACAAATATATGATGAATCTCGATCACGTTTTTCCATTTAGTGATCATTGCGATTTTAAAGAACTATTGGAAGTAGTAACCAAATGTAAACCCACTAAAGTTTTTACCTTTCATGGATTTCAAGAAGAATTTGCAAATGAGCTAATTCAACGGGGTTTTAATGCTGAGCCTATTTCACCGAAAATTGTGAAACCAACGGTAATTAGAAAAAAAAGTTCAAGAATAGATTCTTTAGATACCTATTTTTGAATATGCCTCATTTTTGCAAATTATTAAAGTAAGGAACTACTTTGTTACCAAACGTCTCAATATTCTTATACAAGCCCTCTCCCCAAAATCTTATTATAAAGTGATTGGTACCTGCTTTAATGAACCTTTCTAACATTTCAATTACATCGTCTGGACTCCCAACTCCAATAGCCGTGCGGGCAACGTCGTCTGGAATTTGTAATGAGGCTTTTTTCATTTGTTCCATTAACTCTGGTTTATTCATTGCGTATTCGGTAAAGTATCTTCTGAAATCAAATTCCGAATCTTGTTGAATGTTATGTACTTTCAAAAGCTCAGGTTTGTACAAACTTACTTTCACAGCATTTTTCATTTTTTCCCATGCTGTTTCGCCATCTTCTGTAAAATAAACATCTACGTCGTTAGCAAATTCAAAATTCGATATATCTCGCCCTAATCTTTTGGCGTGATCTTTAATTACATTCGCATGGTTTTCAAAGAGAGCTGGCGTATAACCAATCGGAATCCAACCGTCTCCATATGTAGCACACAACTCTAAGGTCTTCGGCGCTCCGGCTGCGATATATACTGGCGGGCGAGGTTTTCTAATTGGTTTTGCCTGCAAACAGGCTTCGATAAGTTTGTAATACTTTCCATCATAGTTAACTCGGTTATCAGGAGTAGAGTCAAATAGCTTTTCAATAACTTCAAGTTGTTCCTTGAATTTGGTTACAGGCTTGCTAAACTCGATACCAAAATCGACAACATTTTGAGCCTCCCCAGCACCAATTCCTAATATTCCTCTGCCTTTGGTTATACGATCAAGAGTTACCGTGGATAATGCGATGGTAGACGGGTGCCTCCTTATTGCATCTGTTACACATGTGCCTAATTCCACCTTCTCTGTAACTGCTCCTATAGCAGTTAAGATTAACCAAGCGTCGTTTACAACAGCATTTTTCCATTGCGGCACATTTGTATGATCCATAGCCCATACAGAGTCAAAATTAGTTCTATCAGCAATTTGCGCTGCAGTAATGACTTGTGTTTCATCTAAACCTAATCTCGCGACGTTTAATCCAAAAGTCAGTCCAAACTTAATCTTCACGTAATTTTTCCCCCAACGCGATAAATTTTTTGTTTAATCCATAAGCGCCCATTTCTATATTATCTCTGAAATGGAACTTATTTTAAAGTTTTATCATACGTAAGAAAATTGCAATTGTATTTACTAAAAAAAGTAAATAAATTTATCAATTGCATTATATCCAATAAACAAATAATAATAATATTTATGTCTCATTTAGTATCACATGAATGATATTGGTAAGACAATACTTGTTACCGGCAGTGGTACAGGAATCGGGCAAGCAATAGCGAGAAAATTTGCAAAGTCTGGGTATAATTTAATCATATTAGGAAGAAGAAAAGAACCATTAATCGAGGCATCAACTATTCTCAACCAAATAATAGATGAAGGTAAATTCAACTCAAAAGTAAGATACTTTCCAGGCGTCGATGTCTCTGACTTGGATGGTCTTGTTTCAATGTATAGTACAATTAAAAGTGAATTAGGTCACATCGACATCATAGTTAATAACGCCGGCGTATCAGGTCCGGTCAAAGTTTTTACTAATTCAAGTTATCAAGATTTTAAGGATTGTGTATCCATTCACCTAAGTGGTACTTATTGGACCAGCATAAAAGGGTTAGAAGTTCTCAGAAAATCCGGTAAGATAATAACTATTTCTACTTTTTTCACAGAAGAGAATAAGTTTGATCAAAGGCCATACAGATTCAGGACTCCCTATACTGCAGCCCAGGGAGCTAAAAATCGATTATCTGAATGCTTGGCTTGGGAGTTGGTAGATCAAGGCATTTGTGCTCTTTCAACAAATCCTGGACCTGTTCATTCAGATAGAATATATAAAACCGTTTACCCGAAGGCCGCTGCAGAATTCTTAAGGGTTGGGGGATTTCCTGGTTTAACAAATAAGCAAGTTGAAGAAGTCTCATCTGCCTTGCTCCCGTTTCTAGGGGATGATGAAGACATAATAGAAGCTCAATCTATGCGAGTTGCTGAAAAGGTAGTAGAGCAAAACCCAAATTTAGATGTACTCGCAGTTCAAGATTTATCAAAAAGACTTTTACAAAAGATCCAAGAGATAGCCGAAAAAGTTCAAAACAATACCAAAAAAATGATAGTCGATAACGAATTTTTGTCACAGGATGACGTTGCCCAAATGGTATTCAATCTGTCGGATGAAAAAATAAGTAAATTGTTGAATGGAAAAGTAATACCCAATGACAGGGTTTTTTACCCCGTAAAACCAATCATCGAGCGAAAGATAAGCTATGACCCCACAAAGAATCTCGAGCATAAAGTTATACTAATAACTACCACGGCATCCGCAAAAGAAAATTTAACTGAAATCATGGAATTAGCTACGATAATCAAAGACAGGAATGTTAAACAATTGATAGTGTTGACCCATAAGAATGAAATATCACAAGAGGCAAATGATTTATTTAAGGACTTTCATCATCACAATTTAGACCTTTCAAATGAAGAATCCGTAAAAAAAATATTTAACACAATTAATTCTCGTTATGGTAAAATAGATTCAACTTTTCATTTTACGGGTTCTTATAATTACGAAAAGAAATTTACAGAATTAAGTCCAGGAGAATGGAACAGGATGGTCGAGGAGTTCATCAATATACCCCATTTAATTGCCAGAGAATCAGTTTTATCTATGGCATCTCGAAAGGCAATCGACGACCCTCAATTATTCAGACAATCAAAAGGAAACATTGTCATAATAGGGCCTCACGCACCCATCGGGAATAAAATTTCAGGGCTTGTAAGAGCAAGATCAGAGGTGTTTAGAGGGGCATTACGACCATATGTGACTACTGCAAACCAAGAACTTCATGATGTATTACAATCTCAAATTAATTTGACATTGATCTTTCAGGGAAACGTCAACGGTGATGCATTGGATTCAAAAAGATTGCAAGATACTCTGATATCTTTAGGATCACAGGAAGACTTTAAAAATAATTTAATTTGTTATATCGACGAATAGTGGGAACTGATAAATTAGTGATGATGCTCACTTTGGTGCATATGATGTTTCCTATCATAGGTTGCTGTCCACACACCAACCCCTATCGTGGCTAAACCTATTGCCATTATAAGATAGTCTACGATAAATATGGTAGCCCAGACGGAATTGTATAGTCCGGCAATGAAAAACAAAAGACCCAATAAAAACACTGAGAGTCCTGCTATTATTTCAGAGTTTATTGCTAGCATAATTCCAAAAAGCGTGATCTATTATAAAAACCATTAGAATAAGAACAGAGGTTTAATTGCTAGGTTGAGATTCGCAGGGTTATATTCAGGTGGTAAGGACAGCACCTTTGCGATAGCAGAATTAATTCAAAAAGGTCACAAATTATGTTGTTTGATAGTAATGCATCCGAAAAACGATGAAAGCATGCTTTTTCATTACCCTACTAATGGATTGCTTGGAAGGATATCACAAGTCTTTAATGTTCCAGTAATCGAAGTGTATTGCAACTTGACCGATCAGGAATCTGAAGCACTACAACTGGAGATTGGGGTCAAGAAAGCTATCACCTCATTTCTGATACAAGGGCTAAGTCATGGATGTATTAGCAGTAATTTTCAGCTTTGTATTATCGACAAGATATGTAAGAAGTATAGATTGAATATGTTGTCGCCTGTTTGGCACGTTCAGACGGAATTATACTTTAAAACAATGCTTAATCAAGGATACAAGATATTGATTACCAGAGTGGCAGCATTAGGGCTAGATAGCAGTTGGCTAGGAAAGACAATCACATTTTCCAATTTCATTCAGCTAAAGAAGTTAAGTGAAAAATATGGGTTTAATTTAACATTTGAGGGCGGTGAAGCAGAAACGTTAGTTTTGGATTGTCCACTTTATCAAAAAGAAGTAGTTATCAAAGAAGGCGCAGTTATCTGGGATGGCGTAAGGGGAATATTTGAAATATCAGAAGTGGATCTAATAGAAAAGAAGAGACCATATGCTTGATAGTTTAAAGGACAATTTACGAGTAGCTTTAAAAAAGATTGTGGGAGCATCAGATGTAAATGAAGAATTAATAAATGAACTATGCAAAGATTTACAGAGAGCTCTTCTTGCAGCTGATGTAAACGTACGGTTAGTCTTACAAATAACTAAGAATTTAAAGGAAAGGTCACTTGCTGAAGTTCCCCCGAAAGGGTTGTCTAAAAAGGACCATATCATAACTATTCTCTACGGAGAATTGGCTAGTTTGCTTGGCTATAGTGGAGAAGTGATTCGCACCATTGACAGAAAAAAAGTAGAAGAAAACTTATTAGAATTCAGTTCGGAGAAGAAGAACACCATTCTGATGCTAGGGATTCAAGGAAGTGGTAAAACAACGGTGGTGGCAAAGCTTGCGAGATGGCTTTCAAAACACGGATACAGAATAGGTGTAATAGGCGCAGATACGTGGAGACCCGGGGCGCTGACACAACTTAAAATGAATTGCAGCAAAATCAATGCTCAAGTGTATGGTGAAGAAGAAAACAAAAACGCCCTCGAAATTGTCAAAAATGGTTTAAAATTCTTTGAATCACAACCGGTGGACATTATAATCATTGATACCGCAGGTAGGCATAAAGAAGAACAAGGGTTGTTAGATGAAATGAAATCAATATATTCAGTTGTTACTCCAGATCAGGTTTTTTTGGTAATTGATGGAACTATTGGACAGCAGGCTTATAATCAAGCAAAGATCTTTCATGAAAATGCAAGAATCAGTGGTATTATAATTACTAAACTAGACGGGACTGCTAAAGGTGGAGGTGCCATTGCAGCATCATCTGCAACCGGAGCAAAGGTTCTTTTTATAGGTACAGGCGAAAGAATCGATGATCTAGAACAATTTTCTCCGACGAGTTTTGTAGGTAGGTTGCTTGGAATGGGGGATATAAAAGCACTATTAGAAATGGCTAGAAATCTTGAGATACAGTCTGACGAAAACCAAGCAAAAAGACTGATGAGTGGAAAAATGACAATTGAGGATTTTTACTCTCAAATGGAAAATATGGGTAAAATGGGTTTTCGCAATGTTATAGAGAATTTACCGGGCCTTTCAAATTTTGTAAAAGATGATCATCTTGATGTTCTGCAACAAAAAATGGAGAAATGGAGATTTATTATTCAGTCTTTCACTGCAGAGGAAAAGAGGAATCCAGACGTTATTCATGAATCAAGAAGAAAAAGAATCGCGAGGGGGGCTGGAGTAATGGAACATGATGTAAAAGACTTGATCAAGCAATATAATAACTCTAAAACTATGATGAAGCAAGCAAAGGGTCGGCAGATGCAGGGACTTATGAGGAGATTTGGGCTTGGGTAAACAGGTTAGTATTGTAGATAATTATAAAAAAAAAATAAAATCACATTCTACCTTTACTATTACTCTATGTGAATTCTGTCACAAAAGAAATTTCAAAAATTGCAGTCTTTCTATTCTGAAATACTCTACCGATATTAACATACAATTAAATCATGAGCACACCTGTTTTATTTGTGAGAATTTTTTTAAAGTAGTACTACCATCAATTATAATCAAAATTGATTCCCAGCTCGCCGAATTCAAGAATTATAAGTCAAAAATAGATATTGGAACAACTTTGCCATATCGATTTTATGAGAAGGAGGATTACATCAGGTCCATATTTAAAATCAAAGGGTTGGTAAATATAAAAAATGAAATTAATTTTCGTATCAGAGAAGAAATAAAAAGGACATTTCAGTTCGAAATAGATCATGCTAACCCAGAATGTAAGCTAGACATCGTTATAAATGAGGATCTTTCTTTTTCAGTAAATTCAAAAAATAGACAATTTTACCTCATTGGCAGGTACAAAAAATTAAAGAGAGGAATTCCTCAAAAAATACAAGCTGAAAAGGAGAGCGCTATTTCTGGTTCTAATAACAACGATACAATCAATTACTCCAAATCAGCCTTGTCGGTTGAATCTTTTGTTTTAAATGCTTTGAGTTATTTGTACAGCACAAACGCTATAAAAATTAGTTGGACTGGAGGAGAAGACAGGAATAGTCTGGTGGCAGGGGGTGGACGGCCCTTCATAGTTAAGATAAAAAGTAATACTCCGGTAATAAAATATAGAGAATTCTTCAAAGGGGACGGAATGGAAATCTGGTTTAAAAAAATTGAACCAAAACTAATTAAGGATATTCATAGATATAGGCAGCAAGTTAAAGTGCTCGTAAAATTAGAAGAGGATTTTAGCGATCGAAATGATTTGGAGGAAAAGGTAAAAAGCATAGTTGGCAAGGTGAAATTTGAAATAAAGAAAAAAACTATGATTCGAAACATTTACGAATCAACACTCGTTGCAATAGAAAAAAACAATCTAGAAATACATTTATGCTTAGATAACGGTATCCCCATAAAACAGTTAATCGGCGGTATGGATCCAATCGAACCGTGTTTTTCGAGAATTTTAGGATGTAAATGCGAATGTCTATACTTTGATATAATGGAATTTATTCAAAGTAATTAATTACGAATTGTTATGAAAAGGATCGATCCGTTCATTTTATTTGAAAAATATATCAGTGAACAAAAACTGGATTCGAAGATTTATTATCAAATCATGACAAGAAGAAAGATAATTGACGAAGCTATAAAAAGGGTTGAGAAAGTCACTTCAATAGAATATCCGGATTATTATATAGAACCATCATTATTAATAAGTTCGTCCGAGGTTGAGTTCGGACAGCATTCGATACTATATGCCAGAACTATTCCCCTTTGCACAAGACAGAACCAGATAAAAATTATGATTCAGTTGTCAGCACCCCTGGTGCTATACGGATTAAGAGGAACAATCCATGCTGTAATGGCTCACGAATTCTTACATTACTTGGACTTTATGAAAAAAATAATCAATCTCGAGGTTAGTTCAGATGCCATCCCTCAGACAGGTTTTGAAGCATCATTTATCGATAGTGAAAAAACAATAGATTATAAAATAGTTTTTAAAAATGATAGATCTTTGCGCAAAATGATTGACTTAAAATTCAATCAGGGATTGAATGATCCTAGGCTTGATAAAAAGACAAAAACATCATGGATAGATAAAAAATTACCGACAAAGCACATGACGATTGTAAATAATTATACTCGACTACCTTTTTATGCCATAGCAAACACGCCAATTGAACAGCATCTAAGAACAAAAATTATGGAATGGGCCTGTCCAATCTAGCAAAAAAAATAATGATAATTGGACTAAATTTGTGCTAGCGCCTAAGATTTAGATTTCTTCCCTTGTTCTTTTTGAAATTCGGTGTAACTACATTTACCACAAGTTAGACGATCTTTATGCTCAGCCATAAAAACCCCTTTCCCACAACGGGGGCACTCTCTTTTAATCCTTTCTACCTTGTTATCACTCAATTTATAAATTTTCGAAATACCTGCAGCTGTTTTTGATTCTTTACCCATGGTCTATTCCTTCATTATACCTATTTCTTCTTTGACTTAGCTTCGGCGGCAGCCGCTTGCTTAGCTTTAAGTTTTGCTGACTTTTCTTCATCTATGATCTTTTTACGTTCGTCCTTACTCATAATCCTCAAAAAGCGATATCGGGGTAGTTGTTTTTTCGCATCCTCAATATCTTCATAGTAATACATTAAGGATAACACATCAGGATTACCATATTCACTAGATAACGAAATGGGTATCAAATTCTTTCTAGTCAAATTTAGCTTGTCAGCAATTAAGTTCGCTGCCTCATCTTTACGGATAGATCCAATTGCATTTTTAATCATCGATTTTATTTCGCGTCTCTTCAAGAGGACATTATTATTATCTTCTACTAGCACAACTTCTAAACTCAATCTATTCTATGTCTAGTCACAAATTATTCAATATATGTATTACTAAATTATCATTGTTAGCGCAATATCGTCTCCTCTATTTAAGGAATTAGACCCTAGACTGGGATATGATAGATGACGATATATTCGAAACTTCTATTTTGAACAACAAACCTGGCGTCGGGTGATTTTCTAGTATGTTATAATTTACAATTTCAATATATATAAAAATTTATGATCTAACCAAATATAAACATAGGATATTACTTATATAATATGTACATAATTTTTCTCAATTTGGTAGAATAGTATATAGTTAATCTATAGAAACTTATTAGTTGACATAATATTTGGTTTATTCGTCATAATTTCCGTTAATAAAATTCAGCGGCTTGAAATGGTTTTCAATAGGGGTTCGACCAGTTCGTTCTGTTTACTAGATTTCCTAGGTGAAAGGTAATAGTTTGAGCATGATTCCATTACGAGCTTTAACAGAAAAAACGATCTACAATAATACCCAACCAGTTACTAAAATTGAGGGTTTGTCATATTGTTAACTATTTGAAATTTCACCTATCTTTTGCTCACATCTAAAAATTAATACTTATAATCTTCTTAACTAAAGTCATAGTTTTAAATCACTAAATAATATCTCATAACAGATTATTTCATGGTGAAAACTTCATTTTTGTTTTATTTTATATAGTAACACCACTAAATGTAAATAGAGAATGAACTCCGAAATCTAGATTTTTATGTATGTATTATAATAATTTAATTTTATTTGCAAAAGATAAAGTGGTTTGCTGTAGATATAGATGGAACAATGACTATTAACGGTAATGGCATGGTTAACCTTGACGCCTTATTTAAGTTGAGGTATTTGGTAAAACTAGGCTATCATGTGATATATGTTACAGGTCGCTCATCTATTGAAGCAATTGCACTTGCAGTGTTTGGGGGAACAACGCAAATTGCTATTGGTGAAAACGGGGGTGTCTTAAGTACAGGTCCAAGTAAACATCAAATACTCGCTAATAAGGAACGATGTTTGAAGGGTTTCAACTTGTTAAAAAGAAACATTAATCATGTATCTCAGAAATCAGTGTTCCCAAGAATGAGTGAAGTGGTATTAGAGAGAACATTTAACCTTGATCATGGCAATCAAGTTTTCAGAAACAATGGCGCCGCCTTGGTTTTAGTAGACAGTAATTATGCTTTTCACATTAATGAAACCAATGTTAATAAAGGATTTGGTTTAGAATTTTTAATGAAAATGTATGGAATTAGTCACGACGAAATAGTCTCTATTGGTGATAGCCTGACGGATATTCCCATGTTCCGAAAATCCCGGTATAGTATTACCTTTGAAAACTCAGACCAAATTGTAAAAGATAATGCGACTCATGTCGTGAAGGGAACAAATGGTAACGGGTTAATAAATGCGATAGACTTGGTCTTTGAATTTAAGAGCCATAGTGAATTTTTATGATATTAGAGGAAGTTGTTGATGAGATTGATAGGTGCTTAAAGGAAGTACTAAATAAAATAAACGTGCCAGACTCTAAAATAGACTATAATATTACTGAGCCACCTGTTCCTGAATTTGGTGACTTTTCTACAAATATTTGCTTTCAATTATCTAAAACTTTAAAAAAATCCCCAATTCAAATAGCCCAAGACATAGTTGAAGAAGCACTGCAATTATGCTCCAACTGGAATAATAGAATATGGATTATTAGAGCCACAGTTGAGAAACCAGGATTTATCAATTTTGTTCTAGATAAAGAGGCCTTGATAGCGAAGTTTTTGCAAATCGCTGATAATAAAGAAGCTTTATTGACTTCGAGAACTAATACCCAGAATAATGATTACACTATTCTTATTGAGCATACAAGTGTAAATCCAAATAAGGCTCTGCATGTGGGGCATTTGAGAAATGCGATTATCGGAGATTGTTTGTATAGGATCTTTAAAAAGACAGGGAAACCGGTAAAAGTTTTAAACTATATCGATGACTCCGGACTCCAAGTTGCAGACATAATTGTCGGCTTCAAATATGCAGGGCTATCCTCTAGCGAATACTACGATTCCGATTCAAAGGAATCTAAAAAGTTCGACCATTATTGTGGAAATGACGTATATGTCAAAATAAATGAGATGTATTCGAATAGACCAGATTTACTTGAAAGAAGAACAAAGGTCTTAAGAGACCTTGAGGACCCCCTATCAAACACTTCGATTTTTACACAGAGTATAGTGAGAAGAGTATTAACTGATCAACTAAGGACGACTTGGAATTTCAAAATTCATTATGATATACTTAATTTTGAATCTCAAATTGTACAGTCAAATCTTTGGTCGGATTTGTTTGAAGCGCTAAAAGAGAATCGCATTATTAGGTATGAAACTGATGGAAAAAACACAGGATGTTGGGTCTATAGCTCCGAAACCGAAGGTGACAAAGTTTTGGTTAGGAGTGACGCAACGCTAACATATTTTGCAAAAGATATTCCTTACGCCGCTTGGAAGTTAGGTTATTTGAAAAATCCATTCCGCTTTGAATATTTTGCTACCCAATGGGATTCCTCTGAATTATACGCGACATCTTTAGAGAGTGTGAAAAGCGATGATGATGCAGCTATCAGAATCAAACGGAAAAGCAGCTATAACAACTTATCTATTAATTTTGATAAAATTGTAAAAGTTATCACCATAATTGATTCCAGGCAAGAAAGGTTACAGAATTTATTGGTAGAAATATTGACAAAATTAGGACTACAATCATCTAAATACGAGTATTTAGGTTACGAGCCCGTAATATTGAGTAAAAACACTCTGTCAATGATTGGCATCAACTTAGAGAAAGATAAAGCTGTTCATATGTCTGGAAGGAAAGGGATTTTCATCGAAGCAGATCTTGCATTGAAAATACTTGAAGAAAAATCATTGTCTGAAACAAAAAAAAGAAATCCTGATCTATCTGAAATGCAATTGCTTAATATATCCAGAGAGATAGCAATTTCCGCAATCAGGTATTATTTCGTAAAGTATGATTTCGGTAAAGTTATTACATTTGATGTTAACGAATCTCTAAGCCTTGAAGGCGATACTGCCCCTTATATTCAGTATGCTTATGCAAGAGCCAAAAAAATTAAAGACAAATTAATGGAAACGCAACCACTATCTGACGATGATCCTAACATGGTAGGTCTAACGAGATCTAGTTTTTCACAGATTGAAATAGATCTTGTAAAGCATGTATGTAACTATACCATCGACCTAAATCAATCATCTGAAAAAGCCAATCCAAAACTCTTGGCAAAATATCTATTCAAACTGGCTACATTATTTAACAATTTTTATGAGAAGTCACCAATTTTAAGAGAAAGTGATCCTAATTTATTGAAACTGCGAATAATGATACTTAAATCTTGCTTGATAGTATTTGAGCATAATATGGAAATAATTGGTATCACACCACTTGATAGAATGTGAAAAAGTAGAATAGATAGCAAAAAGGTTAATAAATCTCACAAATTCATTCCCAAATAGTTTGATAGATCTTTTTAGCTTGCCTGAGAGACTAATTTTGCAGTTTCCAGGGATACATTATACTCAACATCCTATATTTCCTGACATGTTCACTTCTGCGGTTATTGCAGCCATAATAGCTATTGCCCTAAATTTGGCTATGGCCCTTTTAAGAAGAAAAACAACAAACATCGAAAAAATGAAGACAGTAATGAAAGAAACCGGAGAATGGAGAAAAAAGTATACTGAAGCAATCAAAAAAAGGGATAAGCAACAAATTGAAGAATTGAAGAAAAAGCAATCACAAATGCAAAAAATGAGTATGGAGATGCAGCAGCAGCAGATGCGCCCTATGATGCTTTACATGATCCCATCATTCATGTTGTGGATATTTCTATTTCCAGCTATTTTCGGCCAGACGGTCGCCTTATCGCCTATTGCAATTCCATACTTGACCTGCTCTGACGAGAATGTTAGATTAGACACTCCTGTACAGACGACTAATAGCACAAATACTGAAGTGAAGCAAGGACCTTGTAAGGTACCGGGTCAGGTATTCCTGTGGGGATGGTTTTTATTAGTTAACTTTGCCTTTAGCGGAATCGTCGCGAAAGTAACTAATACAAGTATCCCTACATTTTAAAGTAGAATTAGACATAGTATTAGAATTGTTCAAGTGCAAAAAAAGATATATTTATTCGTGAGGAATACTATCATTTATAATGGAAAAGATTTTTGGGAGGAAACTTTTGTCGGATAGAAACAATTCTAAGTCTTCCCTTACTGCTAGCGGATACAAAATTACTGAAGATGACATAAAGAAAGTTAATTTGTATAACAAAGGAGTTAACAAAATGTCAGAGGAAAAATTTGATGATGCTATCAGATGTTTTGATCTTTCGTTAAGAATAGATCCATATTTTGTGGATTCACTGATAAAGAAAGGATATTCCCATTTTCATTTGAACCAATTCAATTTAGCTATTTCATTATTTGACCAGGTACTGGAGATTGACATTAATAACTCCGAGGTATGGAATTTGAAAGGACTGGTCTATTATAAATCCAAAAATTACGAGAAGGCCATAGAATGTTGCCAGAAAGCATTAGACATTAATCCTAACGATCCTATGATATGGTACAATTACGCATGTTATTTGACGCTAGATGGTAAAACGAGTGAAGGTATGGAAGCTTTGAAAAAGTCTATTGAGTTAGATATATCGAACGCAAAAAAAGCTGTAAAAGACAGAGATTTTTTGAGCGCGAGGATGGAGGAGGATTATAAGAGGATAATTGAAGTAGTGATTTTGGAGTCGATTAGGCAAGGAAATGATCACTTGGGAAAGATATTATGGATAACTGGTTTGGATAGAGAAGACATACAAGATGCTACTACTCGTTTAGCTAATAAGGGCCTATTAATCAAGAACATCAAGAAGTCGTTTAGTGGGAAGGAGGAACAGTATGAATTGACTAAAGAACTTATTTCAAAAATTGGAGTAGAAAAGCGAAAAAATTTATCACATTCAAAACAATTTGAAAGAAAGAAAGAGGTATTTCTATCCTCTCAGCAGTTGAAAGATATAAGCAAGATTCTTTACGAAGCATCAGAATCCTCACAGAGAGGCGACTTAAACAAGCTGTTACAAAACATTGATCAGTTACTCAACCCCATTCTACATGGAACAGTTATACTAGATAATTTCTTTGAAGAACATAGAGAGTTAAGATTATTTAATAGTAGATTAAGAGAAAGGGGACAGGAATACCTTAACTCAAATAAAGAGGAGATTTCAAGGTTTATGCTAGAAATGGATAAAAAAGTCAGAGGCTAAATAGCCTCCTAAATTTGAAAGACTCTATTTTCTTTTATGACAAGCTTGTTTGTAGCCAGAAGTTTAAGAGCTTTAACATAAATTTTATGCTCCTCAATCAATATACGTTGAGAGAGAGTAACTTCAGTATCAGTATCAAACACAGGAACACACTTTTGCAATATTATAGGACCAGAATCTATACCAACATCTACTAAGTGGACTGTACAGCCTGTGACCTTGACGCCGGCTAGGAGGGCTTGTTTCTGTGCATTAAGCCCTTTAAAAGAAGGAAGCAATGAAGGATGAATGTTGACAATACGGTTCTTATAGAGATTCACAAATTCTGGACTTAAAATTCGCATAAATCCAGCCAAGCAAATAAGACCGTCATTTTTTAAAAAATTATTATATTGTAGTTCATGTATTAGATTATTCTCAAACTCTTGTTTACTTTCACCAGGCCTAATGATAATAGTATTTGCACCAAATTCTTTTTTGGCAACCTCCAAGCCAGGTGCATCCACCTTGTTTGAAACTACTATTATTTCATTAATTCCTTCCAATTCTCCACTTTTATGTGCTTGTAGTATCGATTTCATGTTACTGCCTCTACCAGAGATAAGAATGGCTAAATTTATCAATTAATCAAATATTAAATGAACTCACAATATTTAGTTAGTTGTGAAATAATTATTTTTACGGTTATCAGAACCGTGTATATTCTATTATTGTCAATATTCTGAAATCTGATAATAATAATCATTTTGGTAATGAAAGCCCGTCATAAATCATCTTTAAAGATACTAGAATCAAGAGTCCACTAAAAATTCTCAAAAGGAATGAAGAACTCAGTCTTACTGCTAATAAACTCCCAAATGTGCCACCAATTATTGACCCAAACGCTAAAATTAATCCCATTTGATAATCCGGTCTACCCTGTAAAACAAAAAGGAGCAATCCTGAAAGGGAGGTAAATAACAGTGCAAATTGTGACGTAGCAGTAGAATATTTAATGCTGAATTTCATTATCATAATTAAACAAGGAACAAAGATAATACCTCCTCCCACTCCGAAGCTGCTTGAAACAATTCCTGCACCAAATGACAAAGAGATCAAAAATATTAATTTTATGTACTTGGCAGTATGTATTTCGCTATTAGATTTAGACTCTAATTTCTGAATGGCAAATAACTTATGTCTTAACATTAGATAAGTTGCGGTACATAGTAGAATTATTGCAAAGAAATACCTAAATTGTTCATAGGTGAAAGAATTCGATAAGTAAACCCCTATCAGAGTTCCTGGGATCGAGGCAGTAGCCAAAATTAAACCAATTTTAATTTGGACGAGTTTTTTTCGCAGAAACTGAATTGAAGATGAAATACTACTGAAAAAAACCGCAATTAAGCTGGTAGCTGAAATTTGAGATGGAGTATAATTTAGAAAACTTAGATAAGGTCCATTTATTATGCCACCGCCAACTCCAACCAATGATCCAATGAATCCTGCAAGCAATGAAACAAAAAATCCTACATAAAGATCATTCATATAATTTATCACTCAAGTCAGATAATTTGTATATGTGGCTTATCTTGTTAAAATTCCTTTGAAGATTTATTAGCCCAATATAATATGGCTATTGTGCTAATTCCGGATCCAATTACCCCAGCAATCAGTGCTTCAAAAAAATACTTCGAAAATAGATTTGGAATAAAGGTATAAAAAAAATTTAGAATAGAAGGTAAAATAGAGTAAACTAGAATTCCTCCCATAAAGCCTAGGATCCAAAACAATACAATCAAGAGTAGCCTATTCATCCATAAATCCCATTTAAGACATGAAAGGTATATTTTATTTTATTATTAAATTTTTATGCAAATATGTCAATGGCAGACAAAATAAAGCTATTAATATGAATAACGTAAAAATCAAAGTGTGTGATTCGAATTGACCGTAACAAAGAAAGAATTAAAACAAAAGGAGAATATAGAAAGATTAAATAACGCGATATCTACGTTAGATTCGCTCATCAAAAATGTGAATATTCAAAGGAACATAAGAAATATGATAAGAGAAGTATTGGCTATTTTAAAAGATGAAAAAGGGGGGAGCATCTCAGTTAGAGCAGCAAACGCCATTAGTATGTTAGATGGTGTTACCCAAAATCCACAAATGCAATCACATATTAGAACAAGTTTATGGCAAGTTGTTTCAGCGCTTGAAAGCATTCGTGAATAATTTGTTCTCCCTTGTACTATGAAGTAGGTTTCCCGGGCTTTGGAGGCGGAGGTAACTTCTCCAATTTATGACTGGGATTAGCTAAATAGTGGCGCGAGGCTCCTTCTCCACTTAAAACAATATTACAATTTATACATCTATATCTTATTGCCAACTGAGTTCAACATTTAGAACATCATACATAGGAAAAAACCTATCGAAACTTATTTTAATTTAACGATCTCTCGGCTATCTGGGACGCTAGAACGAATTCTCATCCTTGAGTAGATCATACTTGCTACATTTTCTGATTTCGATTTTTCTCCATGATTTACTAAAACCCTCTTAGGACGAACTTTTGAGATAAAGCTCATTATTTGATTAAAATCGCTATGTCCACTAAATCCATCTATTTTTTGTTTAGAGCATCTTACTGGAATTACCTTAACTTTTCCATTCTTGTCAATCATACTGGCCTCAGAAATTGAACCATCTAGAACTCTTCTACCTAAAGTTCCATTAATTTGATAAGAAACAAATATTATTTTATTTTGTGGTCCTGGCGAAAATTGTTTGAAATATTCAACCGATGGTCCACCTTCCAGCATTCCCGACGTTGCCATTATTATAGAGGGAGATTCGTCTGAAAATACTTCTTCTCTTTTGTTTATACCGTTAATGACTGTAAAATAAGATGAGGTGAATGGATTAATTCCCTCAGATACAGATTTTCTCACCTCGTATCCTAAATAATGTGCATATGACATATGGATTGCACTCGCTTCCGAGATCATTCCTTCGATGAATATGGGAGATTCGATTAATCGGCCTTCGCGCATCTCTTTGTCCAATACCAACATGATTTCTTGGGCTCTTCCGACAGCAGGAACTGGAATTAACACCTTTCCTCCTTGCTTCAAGGTTTGATTGATGCTATCTGTAAAGGACCCATATACTGAAGACTGATCAGGCATGATATCGGTTGACGCTCCGTAGGTGCTCTCAGTAATAACGGTTTCTACTCGAGGATAATTAGCCAAGGTTCCATCAAGCAATTGTGTCCTAGCATATTTGTAATCCCCTGTGTATAAGATGTTATGTGTTCCAGAAATATTTATGTGAACCGTTGCGCTTCCCATTATATGACCTGCGTTGTTTAAGGTTATAGTGACATCAGGGGAAATGTCTGTGGGTTTACCATAGGGAATAGGGATGCAATGTTTTATTATTTCATTTACATCTCTTATTTCGTAAGGGATGTAAGAACCATTATTTTGAGCAATCTTAACAGAATCCATTTGTAACAAGGTCATCAGAGGTAAAGTCGGCTCTGTACAATATACTGGTCCCTTATATCCAAATTTATACAGTGTGGGAAGAAAACCTTGATGGTCAATGTGAGCATGACTAATAACAACAGCATCAAGTTCATCAAGATTAAAATTAAACCAATCTATTCTTGGATATGCATTATAATTCACGCTCTCGCCAGGGTTTATTCCACAATCCAACATTATTTTACTCTCTGGGGTAACAACTACAAAACAAGATCTCCCAACTTGTTTGACCCCGCCAAGGCAATAAACCAATACCTCCTTAATATTATTGTAGTAATTAGATGTCTTTGCTAAATTACTCTCTACATGATCATTTGACTCAGGATGTCCCGCCATTAAACCATTATTAGATTGAATCAAAGAGTTTGAAAGCAACGGGGGACGAAATATCCTACGTCCTAAACTTTGATAAAAATTAATCCGTTCCTTCGATGAACCCTTAAGCACGGAATGAATGTTCTTAATACTATTTGAGGGAATATGGGGAGATCGCCTAGTATGGGCTATCCAACCGGTATGGGTTGCAATAATAATAAAAATCTCTGCAGATATTGCTTCAGGGTTGTTTACTTCCAAAATTACTTCTCCGGTTGCTTCATCACAAAAAATCACAGATATAGTAACATCTTTTGGAAGAATTCTACTTATGGTGTTACGAGTTTCTTCCTCGGATAGTCTAATAGACGGATCAGTTCTGATAATGAATCTTTTTTTCATAGACTTTGATAATGCCGACAAATGAAGAGTCAATTCAGTCAAAGCAAACCCAGGATTTTTTGTGTATAATGCTATATTAGCAGCCTCAAATTTTATTGAAGTAATCTGGGCCTCCTTTGGTATAGATTTTGAAATACGTTCCTCTATGGTTTCGTCAAGTTCTAGTTTTGTCTTATCAATTTTAGAACCTAAATTTAATTCAACATTTGTCTTATAATGATTTGAATGTGTATCATTCTTGTTGTTTATTATATTCTTTTCTGGAATCAATTTGATACATATTCCCTTAATTTGTTATTCATACCGTAAAAATTCAGACATTATAGTTTGTAATTATTGATTATTTATGTTTTTAAAATAAAAAACTCGGATTGTTTATTTATTTCTTGATCTAGACCTGTTTAACACTAGCTTTTCAGCAATACTCTTAATCAGAGAGTTTTTTTTCAACCCTTTTTTTTCGATCATTACGTATCCAGATTTAATATGAGCTCTTTTAGGAAATCGAGCTCCATCATTAACTTGATCTTTGTGAAGACTGTAGCCTAAAGATTCAATAGCTGCAACCAATTCTGACGCCAGCGGATCATAAGCTGCGAGTGATTTAGGGACCTTTCTTCCTTTTTCCCTAGAGAAATTTTTGTTAAAGTAATCTAGCCATATTATGACGCAATCATAATCCTTCATCTCGCTTATAGTTTAGTTCACTCATCTGACCCTTAAGGATTTCTTTAAATAAACTCACTCCATGTGGTGCACACTTAATCGTCGGCAATTGTTACATTGCAATTACTAACAATGGGATTATAAATACGCAATTCATCACACATAACTTTGATTTTATTTACAGCATCTCTGTTGTCATATGCCAGGACCTTTATCGATAAAGATTTGGCCGACCTAACCGAAAGTATGTCTTTATAATCTTCTTTTAAAATAAGATCATTAAGCACAGTTTCTCCTTCAGGATCGTTAAGAAATTCCTTATTAGTTATTGTAACCCTAACAATAAAAATGTGCTTTTCTCCTTCCTGATTCAACTATGCTAATATCGAAAAAATCCATTATATATACAAAAGCTTTTAATTACAGATTTTGTCTGATATTCAAAAATGGTCATGTAGCTCAGCCTGGCAGAGCGAAGGTTTTGTAAACCTTAGGTCGCGGGTTCAAATCCCGTCATGACCTATAAGCATATGTGAGTAACCAAATTAAATTGATTTATTTGATAGCTTTATTTGACAGAAGAATTTGTAAGTAATACTGGTAATCAGTATTTGACTATGGAATTATTGGGAGAAATTCTTCATTTTTCAAAGAGCGGTCGTTTGATTGTTAAAATAGACAAGAATAGAAAAAACCCTAGAGCAGGTTCGCATGTGTTCACCAACGAAAAAAAAATTGGAAAAATAGTAGAATTAATTGGATCTGTTAATTCCCCGTACGCCTCAATAACTCCGTTTATCCAACCAAGAAGTAAGACTACAGGAATGAAGGTATACACTAGTTTGATAAACAGTAATGCTCGAACTGGTAAAGCACGAAATTATATCAAAAGAAACAAGAAGTAGGTGTAAAAGATATTTCCAGTAACTTAAATTTGAGGAACACCTGTCCTGAATGCAAATCTGCGATAGTACAGGACATATTGAAGGGGGAAGTTATATGCAGTTTTTGTGGTTATGTTATACAAGATAGTATCGAGGATTTTGGTCAGGAGGTATTTGCAAATGATTCGAATTATAGATTGAAAAATGTGCGTGCAAGCGGGGTGAATAGTGTTTCTTATCACGACTTCGGTCTACATACTGAAATCGATAGCCAATTTAGAGACTATACTGGAAAATATTTCAAAGAAAATGCTAAAAAGTCGATGCTTAGTCTTAGAAAATGGAACAGTATAATAAGGATTTCAAGTTCGAAGGAAAGAAGGTTATCAAACGTACTCTCTAAAATTAACGAGATAAGCTCGGTTTTATCCGTCCCTAAGGTAGTGTGTGAAACTGCAGCCCTATTATATAGAAATTATGAGAATAAAAGCGATACAAAAGGAAAATCTGCATCTTGTATGGCAGCAGCAGCTGTTTATTACGCATGTAAGATTTGCAAGGTATTGAGATCACTAACTGAAATTGTCAGTTGTAGCAATCCAATAGAACAAGTTAATGAAAATCAAAAACTAGCATCGAAATATTATAGAGCAATGGTACTTGTTTGTGAGAATGATGAAGATCTCGGTCCCCAACAATTGAAGCCACAAAACAAAATCACAGATTTCTTGCCCGCAGAATCACAGAATATTTGTTTGAACAAGCCAAATTATAATATTGCAAATTTGCAATCAATTAATATTAACCAATACATATCCAAGCTCGCAAATACAGCAAAATTTGATATAAAAATAGAAAGGCTAGCATTAGATATTGCTAAGAAGACCGAAAATCATATGTTATCAGATGGCAAGTCACCAAATGGAATAGCAGCCGCATATCTTTATCTTGCTTCTGTGTTACTTGGTATTAACATTCTCCAAATGGATATCTCAAAAATGGCTGGCGTGACGGAAGTCACAATTCGTAACAGATGTAAAGATATCTTGACCTGTTTCAGGATTACTCTCAAAGTTAAACCTACTTTAAAAGTATAAATTATCTAATATAATAAAACAGTTGTTGAAGAATGGGTGGCAATAAGAAGAAGCCTAGTCAATCTAGTGCAAATAAATCACAAGAAAGTAAGGGAAATAAGAAGGATGAAGTAAAAAAAACACCTAAAATACAGCAGAAGCAAAGATTGTCTGTATTAATCGAAGATGCACAAGGTTTGAAGACTTTGGATACAATGAAAGCCATTACAGTACAATCATTTGCACGAACTCTTGGCGTAAAGATATCAGTGGCCAATAATTATCTAAAAAATTTAGAAAATAAAAATATCGTAAAAAGCGTCGGCGGTTATAGTGGACACAGAATTTATCAAAAAGTAAAGTAACTATTTTCTTCAGCCTTTTAATTTTTGAATAGTAATAAAATCTCCTGTCTTAACTGTTTCCAATAAATGTAAATTATCAGAGGTTACGTCACCTAATAAACTGAATTTCTGAGATACTGAGGTATCTTTTAAAAAAACACATATAAAATTTCCGGAGGCTGCGAAGGCGATATTTCCCCTCTTAAAATAACTGTTAGGTTTCTCAGCTCCAATCTCCAAATTAACATTTACATAGACAAATTTATCATAATATTTGTTGATTAGCCCTGAAATTGGCATCATATTTATTAATTTTTTAATAGTAAGTGGGGATAAATGTCTTTTAATTTCAGCATTAATTATAAGATTGTTTGACATTACTATTTCTATCGCTATTCGTGAAACACTTGTACCATTAGTAGACATACAAAATAATTAAAAGTTTATAAATATGAACTTTCAGTAACATTTAATTATATAAATAAATCTTTTTGGATAGTAGTGGCTATTAAGAGAACAAAAAAAAAGTCGGCCCTTAAAAAGACCGATGATATTGAAAATGACAAGATTGGAGAAGATTCAGAAAATAGCCTGGAACAGGGGGAAAATATTCAAGGTCAGTTAAATTCCATCTCAAATGACGAGGATTTAACCAAGAAATACAAGACCTATGACGCTGATGTGGATTTTAAGTTAAGAGAAGTATTTTCCAAAAATGACGATATAGTTATTGGTCCAAATCGGCTAACACGATTTGAAAAGGCAAGGATTACTGGTGCCAGATCACTTCAATTGTCCTTGGGTGCTCCAATCCTCACGAAAATTCCCTCGGAATTCACGGATACCATTATGATAGCCAGATATGAATTGGAAAAAAAAACGCTTCCAATTTCAATTAGAAGAATTTTACCTAATGGACTTTATCAAGATATACCAATTGATTGGACAGTATAGCATAAACATATTATTTTGTTCTTACAAATAAGTAAATATCATTAAAATTAGTACCAGTATATCCAGTATTGATGGTGGAGTGTAAATTCCGGAGTAGTGTATTAGAGTCCTGAGACTTCAAAAAGCTTTTGACCTGTAGTCCCCTAGTTTCAGAGTAATCTGACGTGGCGGGGGTCATTAGACCTCCTGCATCTTTTGAATTACCATCTATACCATCTGTACCGATACAAATTACACAAAAGTCTGAATTTTCCGAAGTATTAATAAATTCTATCATTCTACATATCGCTTCTTGATTTCTCCCTCCAATTCCTTTTTGTGATTTGTCAATTACATTTGTAATCTCACCACCAAATAATATCGCGGTCTTTTCGTTCCCTAATTTGTTAAAAGTGTCTTTTGCAAGAGATATAAAATCTTTCATACTCATAGTAAGATGAGAGCCTTTGTATTGGACGTTATATCCAGCAGATCTTAAATAAAATATTATTTTTTTGCAAAATTTAGAGTTATTACCAATGATGCAATTATTTACTGCTAATGAATTAAATTCTATCGGCTTTACCGTTTCGAGAGATCTTATTCCTATTCCCCTTGTCAAAACTTTTCTAACTCTTCGTATTAATTCAGAATCTTCCTTGAAAATAGAATAATTTTGTAATACTGAAATTGCATCTTTATATGTAGAATTGTCATAGAATGTGAGGCCAGAGCCAATCGTACTTAAATTATCTCCAACAACATCTGATAAAATAATACTTATTACTTTCCTTTTGGGATTTAAGAATCTCAAAATCTTACCTCCTTTAATTTCAGATAAGTGTTTTCTTACTATATTTATTTCATCTATATTTGCTCCACAGGTTATCAATCGTTTGTTTATTTCCTTTTTATCTGAAAGCGTTATTCCTGCGATTGGTGAAACAATTAAGGAAGAGGAACCTCCAGAAATTAAAAAAATTACTATATCAATATTATCTAAATGTTCTAATTCTCTAATTACGACTTTTGAAGCTAAGAGACTCTTAGAATTCGGAATTGGATGAGAAGAATATATTACTGTAGAATTATGTAGTGAAAGTATCCTTTCACTTTCCATTTCATAACCTTTGGGAACGATTAATATACTTCTTGCAATTCTATCACCTATCTTCTTAACTAATCCAGCCAACATTTTTTCAGACGCTTTTCCAACGCTTATTACCAAAATGGACTTATCATTGGGCAAAGAAAATTCATGAATATTTCTATTAATGTCAATAATCCTCATAGTAGAATCAACTTCTATCGACATATTTACAAGCTTTTCTGGACTGCAATTCTTAAATGCATAATCAAGTGCATCAAGTGAATCTTTAACGGATTGAAATTTATGATGCCTTAAAATCGATTCTCGATTTTTGATAAAACTCATTAAATTAAGAGTATTATTATGTCTATAATTCATTTTCATCCTAAGGAGATATTTCCATAAAAATAAATATTAATTCCATGAATTGAAATAATGATAGATTTTTTTACACCCATTGAGGCAAACGCAGCCTTGCCTGATATACGTAAAAGGTTTGCCAATATTTTGAATCAACGTGATAGAATTTTGGAATTACAATCAGAATTAAACCTTATAGTTGAACAAGGTAAAGGCCATGAGAAGTTTTTCAGAATCAAGAAATTAATTAACAGATCTATCACAGATCTCTATAAACAAATTGAAGAATTTGAAGATTTAGGAATCATGATAAAAAGTTTTGAAGAAGGGTTAATAGATTTTCCTGCTAAAAGATTCAATGAAGAGGTATGGTTGTGTTGGAAAATAGGTGAAGATAAAGTTAAATTCTGGCATCGGAAGGACGAGGGATTCGTTGGGAGAAAACCATTATCTGTCAAAAATACATTTGACGAGGATAATTTAGAGGATTTACGATAATAGTGACATAATTTGATTGAAAACCTACATAATGTATTGAAATTAAAAGGCGAACCACGATTCGAAGAATTAGACTCAAAAATAATGCCTTACTATCTTTTCAAGAAATTAAGTGACAAATTCGATAACAATTTCATATTTGAATCATTAGATGGTCCTAAAGAATTAGTAGAATCATCCATAATAGGATTTGACCCAAAGTATATCATAAAAGGAAATTTAAGAAGCCTTCAAATTTATGACAAAAATAATGAGATTTTGAAGCTTAGTGTCAAGGATCCTCTAGAAGTCCTCGCAAAGCATTTTCCGATCGTCAAAAATCAACAATATAGATACGCAGGAGGACTCGTTGGTTATTTCTGCTATGAAGCAATTAGAATTTGGGAGAAAATTCCTGTAAAAAAAGTTCTGGATTACCCACTATTCGAATTTGGTTGGTATGAGGATGGACTAGTTTACGATCACAAGAAACACAAGATGGAATATTTTTATTATAATGAATCACGAATAGACAAAATCAAGGCGTTAACGAATTATTCAGTGTCGCTTCCCGTCGAGAAAAATTCATCATATTTTGACCTTCATCGAAATATCACTAAAAACGAGTTTGAAAAGAAAGTCGAGATCATAAAAAAACATCTTCGCAATGGTGACGTATTCCAAGCAGTATTATCCAAAAAGATAACATTTGATTTCACAGGGAATTCATTAAAATTGTATGAAGAATTAAGAAAAATTAATCCATCTCCCTATATGTTTTATTATAAAAATAAATCGAATATATTGTTAGGTGCTAGTCCAGAAATGTTATTAAGGATTACAGGTTCTTTTGCTGAGACATATCCTATTGCAGGATCGAGACCCGTCTCAACCAACCCTGTAACTACGGAACAATACAAGAAAGAAATGCAAAGCGACCAAAAGGAGGTGGCCGAACACACCATGCTCGTCGATTTAGCCAGAAATGACTTGGGAAAAGTATGTAAGTTTGGATCGGTGATTACACCAGAGTTAATGACAGTTAAAAAGTTTAGCCATATACAACATATGGTGTCTCATGTTATAGGCACGCTAGACTATAATCACGATATTTTCAATGCTTTCAAAGCAGTATTTCCGGCAGGAACAATTTCAGGAGCTCCCAAAATCAGAGCTATGGAGATAATAAATAATTTGGAACCTGATAGTAGGGGGCCATATGCAGGGGCAATAGGTTATTTCTCGTTTAATCGCTGCTGTGACTTTGCAATCACTATAAGATCTGCGTTTATAAATAATAATAAGGGTTATACACAATCTGGAGCAGGTATTGTAATTGATTCTCATCCTAGTAAGGAATACCAAGAAACTGAAGACAAATCAAAGGCAGTTTTGACTGCACTTGATGCTTTGAATAAGCATGGAACAAGCAATATTACAGTATATAGCAGAAATACTGAAGCGCTTAAGTAAGCAAGTCTCGCGGCGGTTTTGCGAATCTATTAGACTTGTTAAGATGATAATGAATAGATAATGAAGGGTCTTTTTGCCTCCCCGTTAATACTCCCACCACGATATCATCCCTTTTTATTATCTCTTCTCGACGTAATTTCCTTATCCCTGCAGGAACAGAGCCTGAGGCCATTTCACAATCAAATCCATTGAGTCCAACAACAGACATTCCGTCTAACATATCTATATCTTCAATGGCCTCAACTATGCCATTTGCAAAATCAATCGTTCTAAGAGCCTTAGCGATATTAGCTGGTTTTCCAATTTGGATGGCAGTTGCTCGAGTCTTTGGCGAAATATGATTAAGGTCCTGGTGTTCATAAAATCTCTTAATCAATTGTATATCAATTTTACCACCATTCCATTTTAACTTTGAATTCTCAAATAATCCATTAACAAGTTGATAAAATGTATCGGCACCTTTTGCATTGACCACTAAAACACGGGGAATTTTTTTTATCCAACCCCATTTAAAAAGTTCCATTAATGCTTTCCCACAACTTGAAATATTTCCAAGTGCACCGCCAGGATAAACAATCCAATCTGGTGGGTTCCAATTTAAGTGCTCCATGATTCTAAAAATAATTGTTTTCTGGCCTTCAATTCTAAAAGGATTAATTGAATTGACCGTATAACCGCCATCCTTTGATGCATTGCTCAAGGATAATGACAAGGCATCATCAAAATTCCCATTAACCTCTATCACCTGTGCACCAAATTGAAAGGCTTGGCCGAGCTTTCCAGGAGCTATTTCGCCATGGGGTATATAAACATCACATTCAAATCCTTCATTTGAAGCATACATTGCAGCAGAGGCGGAGGTGTTTCCCGTAGAGGCACAGACAATTTTTTTTACAGATAAAAGCTTTGCATGAGTTACTGCTGCGGCCATTCCGTTATCTTTAAAAGAACCACTAGGATTATATCCCTCAGGTTGGAGGTATAAATTATCTGATGGCAGATCAACATAATTGGCAACCTTACTCATTTGATAAGGCCGTGAAGATCTACCTTCTGAACCGTCTAGCGATACTAAGTATTTAGAACATTCCTTGACGTCTTGAGTATCGATACCAACAAAATTTAATAGCTCGCGATATCTCCATACTCCGCTTTCATTAAAAATATTGCCCATGTAATTACGCCTTTCATAAAAGATATTAATTAAATTTTTATTCGGATTTTCTAAGTATATAATATCTAATAGAAATCCACAAGAACAACGGTATATATCATTATCAATAGAATACTCAATTCCACAAGTAGGATTAATACATTTTTTTTTAGCACCCAACTCCATATAATCGTAAGTCAACAATCTAGATTTATAAACGTAAAATAGATATTATGATAATGGCCCATACCTGTGAGAAATTCCGTTCCATGTTAAGCAAGATCTGTACTTCTATTCCTCAAGAGTCTATTTTGTTTTCGGGGGGACTGGATAGTAGTATCCTTCTGTTCTATACTCATCCAAAATATGCCATTACAATCACAGTGGATAACAAGTCTACGGATTATAGATACTCAAGATTATTGGCTAACAGGTTTGAATCTAAACACATTATTGCTTACCCAGATAGAAAATCTATTTTTGAAGGTTTGAACGAATTGATAATGGACTACAAGACTTTTGATCCGATATTCCTTCGAAACGCAGTCGTTCAATTAATTGGAATAAAGAAAGCAAATGATTTGCAATGTAAATCCATTATTATCGGTGATGGGGCAGATGAAGTGTTTGGGGGTTATAATTTTCTACATAAATATGAAAATAAATCTAGAATGCTTGAGGCCAGGTTAAGGCAATTGAAACAAAATATGAATTTTGTCTCTACCAAAATCGCAGAAAAATACAAGATGGGAGTCTATACACCGTTTCTGGATAAGGAGATAATTAATTTTGCAGAGACCTTAGATTTAAGAGAGAAGATCAAAAAGCACAACGGAAGTATTTATGGTAAGTTTTTTCTACGGAGATGCTTTAGAGACATATTGGGAGATGAAATAGTTTGGAGAAAGAAAGAAGCATTAGAAAGTGGATCAGGTGTTTCTCAGTTTGTTTCGAATTTTGAAGGTGAATTTTCTGATCAAAAATACTTAGAGAAATCTGATATAGCAAGAATCGAACGAGTAAGTATCAGAAACAAAGAACATTTGTATTATTATAAAATATATAGAAAATATTTTAAGGCTCCAGTTAACGATCCTTCGAATCAACTTCTAAACTATAGGAAATGTTCCTTTTGTCAGAGCTTATTCATATGGGAGGGCTCATATTGTAAAGTATGTGGAGCATATCCTGTTTAGGAGCATAATTGGTGTAACCGTTGGTATTAGTTACTTCAGTTACAACCTTGAAATGAAATGAATCTTTATATACAAATTTTTAAAATGGCATAAGGGTAGAAAAGTCAATGTCTTTTAGCAACAAATGGGTAAAACCACAAAATGAAATAAGTAATGTTGGGATGAAACTATTAGAAAATATCAAACCTCCTGCACCACTGAAACCGAGAATAGAAGAAGCACAGAAGAGACTTCATTCACAAATATCAAAATTAGAAGGTATGTCAGCGAAGATGGATGAAAAGGATCAAATCATATTTAAGAGGATTATTAGTGCCATGCAAAATCACGATAGTCAGTATGCAAAAATTCTTTCCAATGAGCTCTCTCAAATCAGGAAAATGAATAAGATGATAACCTCTGCTAAGTTAGCATTAGAGCAAATTCAACTTCGACTAAATACAATTACTGAATTAGGTGATGTCGTGGTAACCCTAAGTCCTGCGATGTCTGTAATAAAGAACATACAAGGAGGATTAAACTCAATGATACCTGAAGCTGGACAATCTTTTGGTAAGATCACTGATATATTGAACGGCATCATGAACGATTCAGGTCAAATACCGACAACGTCAGAAATTAGCGGTAACTCAAACAGTGTAAGCGAGGATGCTCTCAAGATAATAGAAGAAGCAAGTGCTATTGTTGAACAAAATATGAAAGATAAATTCCCTGATTTACCATCTGCAGGATTAGATTCAAAAATTTCAGAGAGTAATTCGCTCTATTAAGAACATACATCACGAGTGGTCAATAAACCACTAATCACCTAAAATCTTTTTTAGTTGTACCTTAATACGGTATATTGTGGGATAACTGTATCCTTTTTTTCTATATTCCTTTACCAATATCCTCCAATTTTTTAACCTCACTTTAGCCTGTCTCTTAGTCAGGAGAGAAGTCTCTT
Organism: Candidatus Nitrosocosmicus sp.; assembly: GCA_031177355.1. Lineage (GTDB taxonomy): Archaea > Thermoproteota > Nitrososphaeria > Nitrososphaerales > Nitrososphaeraceae > Nitrosocosmicus. The sequence goes on from JAPSGR010000003.1 coordinate 74,266, forward strand.
TTTTTACTATGCTTTTTCTCCCAGCGTTCAGGTACCCCCCTACATTTGCTATGTAACGACTATTAGAAAATCTAAGGCCTGATATGAGTACACTTATTGGTAATTTATTAAAATAATCATTAATCTCCAAATATTCTTTCTTAAGTGCATAGAATTCTATTTTATATTTTCTCATACCCTAACACACATATTTCATAATTCGAATTTTGAAATGTCTTTAATTATTCTTTATTATAGTATCCTAAAGCCGGAATAGTTTATTTGTTTGACATAAGTTGCAATATCCACTAATAGCTGAGAGAATGGCGAAATTAACCTATTGTTTAAATTTTTATTATATAAAATTACATAATTTCTTATGGGAATAGTATTACCAATAGGTAAGTAGGAGACGATCCAAATATTTTGCCTCAATGGTTGTAACGTAATCAACTTATCAACCAAGGACATAAGGTGAAGGTTGTTCATTGTATAGAATTGAACAATCAAAGTTTCGTTCAATTTCTTGTTCATACTTCTCGCATTAGGAATGACTATACTGAGTTCAAACCCATCCACAATTATTTTGCGCTGGGAGGGTAACAACATGTTTGTAAGCATATAATGCGTCAAGGCTTCAGCTAATGATACCAATTCACATGGAGAAATGCTAATTATGTCAGAAGACTTTATGCAATTCTCCATTAAACGCTCGATTATATGTTTAGAATTTTCAGGGTTTTCAATTATTTTTCTTCTTATATTCTGTGCGCCCATGCGCTCGATCTCGGCATAAAGTAAATTCTTTAAATCCATATAGATACAGTATTTGAGGTAGGCATATTATTTATTGTATAAAAAAAGATAAGGATTTTATTTATCCATCATTAAATATTCATAGCAAATTTGTCAAAGACCGACAAAGTTTGGTATCCCTATACTCAGATGTACAATTCCTCAAGCATTTACAGTAAAAGAGTTATCGAATCAGGACGTGATTTTTATTATATTGATGAGAATGGACAGGATTATCTAGACGGCGTAGCAAACATGTGGTGTAATGTATGGGGATTCGATGAAAACCAAATAACTAGTGCGATGATTGAACAGATCAGAAAAATACCCCATTCTACCATATTTGGATTGAGCAACAGCAAATCTATTGAATTATCAGAAAAATTTTTAAAGCTGGCCAAAGGTATGGACAAAATCTTTTACACGGATAATGGATCTTCTGCAATTGAATCTGCTTTAAAGATGGCTACTCAATATTGGAGCAACAAAGGGAATAATACTAAATCAATTTTTTTATCATTAAAATCCGGTTACCATGGAGATACCATAGGAGCGATGTCAGTTGGATATGTAGATAAGTACTTCAAGAAATATAAAAAGCTATTGTTGACTACACGATCAATTCCCAACCCTTGTAATCTTAAATATAATGATACCTCTGAGGGAGCGGACCTTCAGGAATTGTTGGATAAAACTGAAATGGTAATCAAGAAAAATTCAGAAAAAACTATAGCTTTAGTAATGGAGAGTGGAGCACAAATCGCTGGAGGAGTAACAATTTATCCTAAAGGCTACCAGAGTAAAATTGCCGAAATATGTAAGAAAAATGAAGTATTGTTAATTTTAGACGAAATTGCGACAGGATTTGGTCGTCTAGGAAACATGATAGAGTATATCGCACAAGAGTCTATTCCAGACATTGCATGCTTTGGCAAGGCGATTACTGGAGGGTACTTTCCTCTTGCAATCACTACGGCTTCAAAAAAAATCTATCAAGAGTTTGAGGGAGACTGGGAGGATCAAAAGCACTTGTACCATGGTCATACATACACAGGTCACCCAGTTGGGTGCACAGCAGTAATCGAAAACTTAAGGATGTATAAGGAAAACAGATTAATTGATAAAATTCGGGATAACAGTAAGTACTTAACCAAAAGGATTCTGGAGTTTGACAAGTATTCGGTTGTAAAAAATATAAGGGCTAAGGGATTATTAGGAGCATTTGATCTAGTCAATAAAAAAAAATCCATAACGAGTATTAATGGAATATCTACTTCTATGTACATAATAAAAGAATCACTTAAGAGAGGAGTATATTTACGCTCGCTAGGAGCTACGATGATATTGATACCGCCTTTAGCAATACGAAAAGAGTCTCTTGAGAAAATTATTGACACTCAGCTTGATATCGTGGCCAATATTGAGAAAAAAGTGATTTAACTATTTGAGGATTTTTAAATTCTTGTATAACGTTGCCTTTGACACGCCTAATTCCTTTGCAATTTTTGCTTTGGATTTATTTTGAGAAAGCAATGTTATTAAGTCCTTATTATTTATTTTTTTGGCCGGCCTCCCAATCTGTTTACCAACCGATCTAGCACGAACAATTCCATCTTTCGTTCTTTGAATCAAAACTTCTCGCTCGCGTTCTGCGACCCAAGTTAGAATGCCCAGCATTAGTTTTCGAATACTTGGCTCGGTTGTTTGAAGAAATGTCTCTCTAGGGGAACAAGAAATGAGTGGTGCATATTGTTCAACTGCTTTGATTGCTTCCAATGTATCCCAAAAAGTGCGACCAATCCTCGAGAGTTCGTATACGAGTACTGCATCTATTCGTTCGATTGCTACTAAATTTAACAAATCAATAAACCCTGGACGGGTAGTCGCAGCTGTTTTTCCACTAATTGAAGAATCTTCAAAATAGTCCAATATTTGAAAATCGTGGGCTGCTGCCCATCTCTGTAGCGATAATCTTTGATTCATTACTGTTTGATCTTCAGTACTAACCCGGAGGTACGCGAATGCGTATTGCATAGATAACTCTGGGTTAATCAATAGTAAAAAAAAGGTTGTCAATAATATACGATAATATTGTTTAAAATTAATACCTCAAAACTTCATATTGTTAGTAAAAAAAAGGTTGTCTTAAGTAGGCGGTTTATTTAACGGTCCTTTTCTATCCAGTTTACTTGTTGGACAAATAAGCCGAAATTCGTTATCGTGAGAATAAGATATTTTTTAAAATACTAATATAGGTGATAAATAAATAATAAGAAAAGTAAAGATCAATTGAGCGATTCAAACAAAGAATTTATTTTCAATATGATGTCGAAAGTATTAGATGGTAAGAAGATCACCTATGAGGAGGCCTTGGATTTAATTTGCTCTGACAATATAGAGACACTTGCTGATTGTGCCCAGAACCTGACAAACAAATTTGCAGGAGATGGAATTGATGTAGAAACATTAGTCAACGCCAAATCAGGTACGTGTCCGGAAGATTGTTCGTTCTGCGCACAATCCTCTTTCAATTCTACTGTCATCGAAAAATATCCTTTACTTCCAGCAGAAAAGATATTGGTTCAGGCGGAAAATGCGGTGAACAACGGTGCAAACTCCTTTTGTATTGTTTGTGCATATAGGGCTCCCCCTGAAAAAGATTTTAAACAAATTTGTGAGACAATAAAATTAATACGGGAAAAGCTTGACATTCAAGTTAATGTTTCGTTAGGTTTTATGACACTAGAACGAGCCAGAGAGCTAAAGAGGTTAGGAGTAAAGCGATATAACCACAATCTGGAAACTGCCAAGAGTTTTTTTGAAAAAATCTGTACGACGCATTCCTATAATGATAGGATAAACACGGCTAAAATTGTCAAGAAGGCAGGATTAGAATTATGCTCAGGAGGGATTATAGGCATGGGTGAAACCATTAATCAAAGAGTTGAGTTAGGTATTGCGTTATCATCTTTAGAACCAGATGAAGTTCCAATAAATATGCTTATCGGTAGGGAAGGAACCCCTCTGTTTAATAAGCATTTGATATCTGAAAAGGAAATTCTTCAAACTATTGCAACTTTTAGGTTTTTAATGCCAAGGACTATATTAAAGATAGCAGGGGGAAGAGAGATTCATTTGAAAGAAAACGACAAGAAGATTCTTCAGGCTGGTGCCAATGGAATCATTACAGGGGGTTACTTGACGACTAGAGGAAATAAACCCACAGATGACTTTAAGATGCTAAAAGAGATTGGTGTTAGACAAAAGTAATTCACACTATTTTCAAAGTAGTTTAGAAAACCTAAAAAATCAACATTTATACCGACGATTAAGGTTAGCAGATAAGATTTCTTCTCCAGAGAACACAAATGCACGATCCACAGTATGTGATTTCTCTTCTAACGATTATTTAGGATTATCTAGGAATGAATCTTTAAGAGAGATACTAAAAAAATTAGATATCCCTACAATATCCCAATGTAGTTCAAGACTAATAAGTGGCAACACTTCAACAATAGAAAGATTAGAGAGAATATTATCTAAACATAGGAAGACCGAAAATTCATTAGTTTATCCAACTGGCTATATGGCTAATGTCGGTGTTATTAGTTGTATTGCAGGAGAAAATACAGCAATTTTTAGTGATGAGCTAAATCATGCTAGTATTATCGACGGCTGTAGATTATCAAAAGCGATTGTTCATATTTTCCCACATAATAATACTAGAGAACTTGAAAAGATAATAAAAAACTCAAAGCAAAACATGAAAATATTAATTACTGAGGGCATTTTTAGCATGAATGGTGATTTTGCTAAATTAGATGAAATTGCCAGGATTGCCAAACAATATAATTGTATTTTAGTTGTTGATGATGCCCACGGAGACTTCATAGTTGGAAACAAACTATTGAAGGATTATTCAGGCAGTCCAGGCCTTTTTGGTGTTGAACATGATGTGGATATTCATATTAGTAGTTTAAGCAAGGGATTAGGTTGCTTTGGTGGCTATGTAAGTTGTCCTGAATTGATCAGAAACTACCTAATTAACAAATCTAGGTCATTTGTTTTTACTTCATCTTTGCCTGATTTCTTATGCGAGATAGCTGAATATTCCATCAGCATTGCAAAAAAAGGGATTTTACAAGAAAAATTAAATAATAATATAAATTATTTTATAGAAACTGCAAGAGAGTATAATATTCCGGGTTTAAAAATCAAAAATTTCAGTCCAATTGTTCCTTTAATCATTGGTCAAGAAGAAAAAACTATTACTACTTCTAGAAAATTAGAAGAGCAGGGCTTTTATGTACAAGCTATAAGATATCCCACCGTTAAACGAAATGAGGCACAGCTCAGGATATCTCTTTCTACCAAACATACTTATGAGCAGATATCTGAATTAATCAAGAATATTGCTCATTTCTTGAAGCGTTAATTAATTTAATATTTCAAAATTCGAATTATGAAAGGATTAATGTAATACTTAATTGCTATTTTTTAGTATTGACTCTAATATCATAGTATTGACTCTAATATCATAGTATTGACTCTAATATCATAGTATTGACTCTAATATCATAGTATTGACTCTAATATCATAGTATTGACTCTAATATCATAGTGGAATATTATCCATACAATTTTTTGCGTTTCTTTATAGTGGTATCTACATATTCGTATAACTGGTGGAAAAAAATATATCTTAATAAGTATAAATTACCTTGTTTTGAAAGCAGTGATATTAGCTGGCGGGTTTGGAAAGAGACTTAAACCTATTACGGATAATCGCCCTAAGCCTATGATAGAAATCTTAGGAAAACCAATTATTGAATGGCAGATAAAACTGCTGTCCAAGAACAACATAAGAGAGATAATTATCTGCGTGGGGTATCTAAAGGAACAAATAATCAATCACATAGCGAGTGGAAATAAATTCAATGTTAATGTAGCATATATGGTAGAAGAAGAACCTCTTGGGACAGGGGGAGCATTAAAGAATACCCAATCATTACTAAAAGATGAAAAGAGCGGTTTTTTTATGATAAATGGTGACATACTCACCAACATAGATTTTACCGCACTTTCACATAAGAATGAATTCAATTCGATAGCCGTCGTACCCCTAAAAAGTCCGTTTGGTATTGTTGATTTTAACGACCAACAGTTTGTCACGGGATTTAAAGAAAAGCCTAATATTGTGGACAAATGGATTAATGCAGGTATATATTTTTTTAATCAAGAAATATTTGATTTTCTGCCAGATAAAGGGAATATTGAAACAACTGCACTTCCAGCTATGGCAAATGAACAAAAATTGAGAGCAAAAAAGTTTGAAAAATCCTTTTGGAAATCCATTGATTCACACAAAGATATCGAAGAATCATCTAAAGAACTATCTAAGTTTTATTCCAAATAAGGATGAAAAACAAAATTGCATTTAGCACTGGATCTCTTCTGAATCCAAAACAGATCATAGATTTTGCTTCACGTGTCGAACATAATAAGAACGTTCATTCAATATGGACCCCGGAATCTTGGGGAAAAGAAGCCTTTTCGTTACTAGGAGCTATTTCTCAAAGTACAAAAAAGATAAAAATAGGCACCTCAATTGTTAATGTTTACACAAGAACCCCTGCAACTATATGTATGGGAGCAATAACATTAGATCTACTATCTGATCGAAGAGTTATTATAGGACTGGGTACTAGCACACCTCCACTTATAGAGAATTTACACGGTATGAAATTTAAAAGTCCTCTTTTAAGAATGAGAGAATATATTCAATCCATCAGACTTTTATTAAGATCAGGAAAATCTACGTACAAGGGGCATATTGTAAAAATTTCGAATTTTGAACTTTTGGAGCATTCAAGAGAAGACATACCGATTTTTGTAGCCGCTGTTAATCCTAAAATGTTAAGCCTTTCAAAAGAAATTGCAGATGGTTTTATCTTGTATTTAAAACCCAAAAATGAGTTAGAAACCATCATCAAGAAAACGGCTGAGACTGTTACTAAGGAACCTTTTACAAAAGCAGTTGTGATAATTACATCTGTGTCAAATAGAGATCCCGCCATGGCTGTTAAGAGAGCAGCTAAAACATTTGTTTTTTATGTCTCGGTAGGAAAAGTCTATTATAACTATCTATTAGGAACAAGTCATAGGGACGCCGTCAAAAAGATTTATGCAGACTATCATAAATATGGTATTGATGAAGCCATCAAACATATAACACCCACAATCCTTAATGACTTTGTTATAGCTGGAAGCGTCAATGAATGCGTTTATCAAATTAAAAGATTGAGGAAAATAGGTATAGATCTACCGATCTTACAGGTAAATCCAATAATAGATTCAAACGGAGCTTTTAGTTACAAGGATTTTTTTGAATTATGAAAGTTGCTATCACCTCGTCAAATACACAGAAATTTTTAAAACATACAGATTTCACACAAGTTGAGATTGCATCAAAGTCCGTAGTCAGTTTGTTATCTAATACAAAGATTGAAAAGTACGAAATTGATGGATTGATAGTATCAAGCAATTCCGTTGAACCTTATTTGAGCAACATTATCGCAGAAATGGTGGGTCTGGCTCCTAAATTTTCTACAAAGGTGGAGAATCTGTGTAACTCAGGAACAAGTGCGATATTATTAGCATATTCGTTGATCTATTCTAGAATTTGTAAAGCAGTTTTAGTAATCGGAGTGGAGAAACAGAATAGTCCCGGAAACAAATTAGTATGGGATATTACACGTGGTCTTTTCGACATGCCAGTTCACTGGGCTTCACTGTTTGCCAGCAATCATTTTCGAAAATATGGTACGAATATGGAAGACTTGGCTGCAATTTCCTTTAAGAATCATAAATATGCAAACAATAACCCTAATGCATTCTTTTTCGACAGAACCTTTACATTTTCAGAAATATTAAATGCAGAACTCATTTCAAGACCACTAAAAAAATATGATTGTTGTTATCCTTGTGAAGGTGCATCATCAATTCTATTGGTTTCCGAAGAGTTAGCGAATAGATTTGAAGTACCAATTTGGATAAAAGGTATTTCACAAAATAATCAAGGAGCAAGCTTTGCCTCAATTACTGACTCCCTGGATGGAATTCTTTCGACTAGAATAGCCGCTAAAGAAGCATTCAGACAGGCAGACTTAAGGCCATCCGATATTGATATTGCTGAATTACACGATGCATTTACTATACTCGAAATAATGGCATATGAAGATGTTGGATTTGTAAATAAGGGAAATGGCAGAGATTTCATTAGAGACCCGTCGGTTATTACCAACATTAGAGGTGGACTGATAGGATGCGGACATCCAATAGGTGCTACAGGGATTGATCAAACTAATGAAATCACACTCCAATTGCAGGGATTAGCAAAGGAAAGACAAGTCGATGGACTAAGCACCGGGTTGGTTCATAACATGGCTGCAGCAGGAACTTCTACAACAATTATAATCCTACAAAACTAATTTGAATTTATTTAAATCTATGCTAGATGCGGCTAGCAAGGGAAGGTTAATGTCCTCATACTGTATAAAATGTAATAGATATGTATGGCCGCCTAATTATTATTGTAACAGATGTAATTCAGATACTATTTTTAAAGACTTGGTAGAAAGAGGAATTCTGGTAGAGAAATCTATCTCGTACATCCATGGCAAAATTGAGCATTTTGGAATAGGCGAATTTGATGGTATCAGAATTATTGGAACTATAACTGACCAAATCGCTGTCGGAGATACTATTGGAATAAAATCAATTAAAGTTACGAAAGGCAGGTTAGATATTAGCTTCGTAGGAATTCCAATCTAAAATAATTATTAATAAGTTATTCATTTTATTTTTCAATGGGGTACGAGGGATATCTTACTGATCGAATGCTGATGAGCAGGGATGCTCTCAACAGGAAGCAAATTAAAATAAAAATATTGGAGCATGATGAACGAAACAGAGATTTATCGAAAAATGGCGACAGGGTATTAATTAAAAAAATTTTGTTAATAATCCAGAATTTGGAAACTGAGGAAATAGAGGAAATAGAATTAGATATTGAACAACTTGAGAATAGAATGAAAAAAGAAAGGTTATTTACATCTTCAAATAGATGGGTTCCGCGAATCGATATAAAGAATAATTTTGTTTCTGGAAGTAGACATACATATCTCCTTTCTGATGCTATTGCTTTAGATATAGTATCATTCTAAAAAAGCAAGCGCCGCTGATCAGACTCGGACTGATGACCTACTGGTTAACAGCCAGTTAAGCTCCATAACACAGATTATGAATTTGCTCTACCAAGCTGAGCTACAGCGGCACTAACTAATTAAAAAATATGAAGAATAATTAAATGTTATGATTATGAAAATTGACCTTTATTGATGTAATACCAAAACTAGCAATAAAATTTTAATTCAATATAACTAACAATAAAAAAAGAGTTTTAAGCCTTAGAGTATATGTATACCCCATCAAGGAATACTCTTGAATCCTTATTTTTGATTCTGGTGGAAGATTCTATATTGGCCGCAGTTTGAGAAACATTCTCAATATTGGGCCCGGTGATCAATATATCATCACCTTGAACCTCGACCTTTGTTTCTTTTCCCACGATTTTGGAAACCCGAGAGGAGCGTTCTCCAAAAAAATTCTCTATATGTACTTCCTGACCTTTGATTTTGACTGATATTGGAAAATGGGCAAATACAATTTTTAATTTGTATGTAAATCCACTTGTAGATCCTTTGATCATATTGCGGATAACGCTATGAATTGTATTAACTAACGCATAATCACTTTTTCTGTTGCCATAGGATTTGATCGTAATTTTATCGTTATCAATTTCTATATTCGCAGGCATTTTAGTAAAATCCTTTTGGACAGAACCATTAGGTCCCTTGGTAGTAATGGTATTATTATCTTTGACTATGGTAACACCTTCAGGAACGATTAACTCGTTAGTAAAAAATTCCGGTTTAGTAGACATATCCTATTAACGCACCTCCTAGGCCTTGATTTTGGGCGTCATGATGAGACATAATTCCCTTACTGGTAGATACAATTAATATCCCCATATTATATGAAGGTAAAAACTGTCGTTCCCAATTTAGGTATCGATCCTTTTTTACACTGAAACGAGGGGTAATAATCCCACATTTGTTTATTTTTGCGAGTAATTGAATTCGAAATTTTCCTAAACGCCCGTCGTCTACTTGTTCAAACTCTCCAATGTATCGGTGTTTTTGCATTACCCTCAGCACTTCACTTGAGAATTTTGAAGCGGGCAATACTATACATTCTCTTTTTCTTCGCATTTCATTATTGTATAAAGTGGTAAACAAATTAGATAATATATTTAACGCTGGCAAATTCTAAACCTCTATTCGTACTTCCTAAACCCTAAAGAAAATGCTACTTCCCTAAAACATCTTCTACATAGCATGAGATCATAAGAACAAATCATTCCGCTAAATGAACCACACCTTTTGCACCACCGGGTGCCTTTACCATGTGCTAACTTTTTCCTACCCGTTAATGCATAATCTCTAATTTTAATTTTCAAATTATTTCTACTCCAAATTGTGATCTGAAATACTCTATAGATTCTTCTTTGGTTATCCGATGGTATTTACCTATCTTGTTTGGATTTCTTCGTGTCGATATCCTATATCCAGGTCTTTTTAATGCAGCGCATACATCCATTCCAAAAATACCTATGTCAGGGTTATATTTAGTACCGGGTATATCTATATGTTCGTGTATACCAAAAGAAATGTTTCCATTATTATCAAAAGATGATGCCTTTATCACATTCTTTTTTGATTCTATAATTCGTCTTAAAAAGTTTGTGGCATCGGATCTCCGCAAAGTAACCATAGCACCTATTGGTTCTCCTTTATGGATTCCAAAATCACGTACACTCTTTTTTGCACCCCTTACACTCGGCTTTTTACCTGTAAGTTCCGAAAGAGCATTTTTCGCTTTTTCTACCGGATCGCCTGATTTTCCTACTCCGATATTTATGACCACCTTTGATATCTGAATCTGTTTCATAGCATTTTCAGGTTTTTCACTCATTTATCAAAACCTCCAATACAGGTTTATCTGTGCCAATAGGCATAATTAATTCTACAGGTAATTCAACTGTTTTTTCATCAAATGTTAAAACGACTCTTTTTGGTAACGAAAACATGCCATTTTTAATTTCTTCAACCCGCCCAATTTTACCAGCATTTTCTCCTTGCACCACTATAACATAACAGCCGGTATCAAACTTTATATGATTTTCAATGCGAAGATCCGGTAGCATTACTAAACACGAGTCTCCTACGTTCATGTCTCCCCTCTCGGAGATTAATGTTTTTCCATCGTGGAATCCAAATTGAATTTTTCCGCCCTTAATGGTAGATTTGCTAGTGATTTTTAACAACTTGGATGTATTTTCCTTAGTCTCAACAGGAACGAGAAGTTCTGATCCCTTAGGAATCAACCTATATGCCTTTCTATTAGTTGTTATTTCGATAATATCCATTATGCCAACGCCAAACCTCATGTCCCTCCTTACGACACCATCAACTCGTATTTGGCCAGAATTAAGTATTTGTTTGGTTTCATTAGATGTCGAACTCAAATGTAATACATCTCTTAGTAAAATACCAAGAGGATAACACTTGGATTTTGAATAAGGACCAGGTCGAGGCGCAAGTATGAACTGCGAAGATTTCCTTTTTACATCCCAAAACCTCGGAGCCTTTTGCCTTTTTAACTTTGTACTTCCACTTTTTCTTACCAATTAATATTCACTACCTCGCTTACTCCTTCTTACTTGTTCTCATAGTTGATTTTCTAGATGATTTATTAATTTGTTCCTCTTTTCCCTGCAATTTTTTCTTTCTTTTTTCATCATCTAAATTGAGAGAAGTAATTTGCACATTCGAAGCATGTATTTGTACTTTTACTTGCCCCCCTTTGATCTTCTCTCTCTGGACCCCTTCTATACTCAATCTTCCTTCAGCCGTGTTTAATTTTTCTACTTTTCCTTCCACTCCCTTATATTCACCACGCATTATTTTTACGGTATCTCCTTTTGTGATACGTACACTTTTCTTACCATAATCTTTCTTTAAATTCTCAGACAGGTTTGACGAGATACTACTGATGTTCTTTTTCATCTTCATTCACACTTAAACTATCATAGAAGCAAGATTTGCTATTCTTGGCCACTTTTCTGCAGCTTCAGCAGCCACAGGTCCTTTCAAATCAGTTCCTTTGATTTCGCCTTCTTGAGTAACCAAAACTGCAGCATTATCCTCAAAAGATACTCTTACACCATTTAATCTCCTAATTGGATATTTTTGTCTCACTATTACAGCTCCAAATATTTGTTTTCTTAATTCAGCAGGACCTTTTTTCACTGTAACTGTTACAAAATCTCCTACTGCAGCAGATGGTAAACGCGAATGCCTTCCTTTATAGCGTGTAACTTGAGCAATCTGCAATACCTTAGCTCCAGTATTGTCTGCACAAACTAAGTTTGCATACAAGGGTAAAGATCTTGTTACGTAAGGTCTAAATTCCTCGACTCCTCGAGATGATACCGCTCTTGACTTTGAAGACATATTTATTCACTTACCTCTACTACTGCAAAAGACACAGTCTTTGATAGTGGCCTACATTCTGCGATTTTGACTTTATTGCCATCTTCCACTTCTTGACAATCAGAGATAAATGCATGAATCTTTGATTTACTTCTCTCATATCTTTTATACTTATTTACGAACCTCGAATACTCTCTTTCAACAACTACCATGTTTTTGCTTTTATGACTCACTACTACGCCAGTAACTAATTTGCCTCTTAAAGAAAGAGATCCGCAAAACGGACAATACTTATTTGCACAAGTTTTCTTTGGGCCTTTAACCTGTATACCTATATTTCTTACCATAAAAATCACCTGATCTTACCTTTAACTTCTTCTGGCCTTCCTAATAATCGCTTGCCAGGAATAATGAATCTACCTTGTGCAGTTGTTAAGCAATATTTTGAAACTTCATTTTTAGCAATCTTAAATATTCGGTTTAATGACAAATTTTTCAATACGATCATATTTTTAGTTACATTAACAACCACGCCTGATTTACCTTCGTTTAGAGGGTTTGAAGATTCAATTATGCTAACAGAAGAGAATAAAAGACTACCTTCTATGCCTTCAAATTGATCTGCGCTGTGAGTCATTCTGTGTTTTTACCCCCGGCTCGTTCATTCATGATAGTCAGAATCCGTGCAATATCCCGTCTTTTCCACCTAATTACTCCTGCATCCTTCTTGAGAGTACCTTTTAACGCCTCGGATCTGAGCTTTGATAAATCAACCTTCAAATCAGTTAGCTTATCTTTTAAGTCATCATCATTAAACTGTCTTAACGACTTCGTTTTATTTCTAGCCAATTACTTGTTTATCTCTCCTGTATTTTCTAATATTTCTTTCTGATTTTGCTTGTTCTTCATTTCATTTCCGTTTTCTGAATCTGATTTTTCGGTTTCGTTGGATGTTCTTTCGTCTTTTGGTGAAACATGATCTTTGTAAATCGAAACTAATTCAAATTCAGGAGGCGTGGCATCTTTAATTGCAATTTTTAATCGAATTCCCATGATACCCATTTTAGTTAATACATGAGTTATCCCCTCCTTTACCACCTTGTCGGCCATGTTTCCACTTTTTGGTATTATACCGGAAGAGTGTTTCTCAAAATGTGCCCTTTCACTTCTCAATTTACCGGAAATAGTAACCTCAACACCCAATGCTCCAGCATTTTTTATGGTATTTACAGTCCATAGAGCAGCTCGTCGAAATGCAGTCCCCCTCTCAATTAATTGTGCTATTCGGTTGCACATAATCTTTGGATTTAATTCAGGGATTTCAACCTCAACCACAGAAATTTGGGGATTAGCAAGCCCAAATCTGACTTCGAGCTTAGATGTAAGATCTCTAATTCCACTTCCTTTTCTTCCTATGACAAGCCCGGGCCTTGTAACATACAGAGTAAGACGAGTTCCTAGCGGCGATTTCTGAATATCTGCTCCCCCAAATCCAGCATCTTTTAATTCTTCTTTCAAGAATTCGTCTAATTCGCTATTACGATAATTATTTTTTAATACATTTTTGATTGCGTTCAATCTAGTTTGCCCTTCCTTCCATTGCTACAACCTCGACATGAACTAGGGTGTCATATTTTGGACTAGCCCTTCCCATGGCTCTAGGTGTAAACCTCTTTAGTTTTGTTCCTTGATGAACAACGACAGAGATTATCTTAAGTCTATCTAGATCCATCCCCTTGTATTCTGCATTTGATTCTAAATTATCAAGCAGTTTCAAAAACTCTTTAGTAGACTTGTAAGGATATCTGCCTGCACAATATCCGTCTCTAATATTTGAACGATGGGCGACTTCGTTATGATACCTGCGATAAGGTACTGCTACTTTCTTTTGGAGCACATCTTCTAAAAATTCTCTTGCTTTTTCGATTGATTTTTTATTTATTGCTAAAGCAATCTCCCGTGAATGTTTGTGTGATATAGATTTGTCCCTTATAGCAGCTCTAACATGTCTTGACTTCTCATATTTTTGAAAAGAATAAGAATAATCTGGCATCTTTATCACTTTAGTGGGACGTACAGACTAGATCTAGAGGATCCGACACCAGGAGTGCCATGTTGAACTCTTTTGTTTGTTATTGCATACTCACCAAGATAATGACCTACCATTTCTGGCCTTATAATATATGAAACAAATTCTTTTCCATTGTGTACTAAAACTGTAAGTCCTATCATGTCGGGTAATATTATCATGTCTCTAAGATGAGTTTTCAATTGTCCTTTTAATTTACCATCCCTTGCTAGCTTTAAATCTTCTCTGAATTTTCTTTTTTCATCATTCATATAAGTTGATAATCTTTTATCGAGTGATCGCCTCTGTCTAGAATTTAAGAGAGGCATCAATGTTTCAATGGATAATTTTTGAACCTGGTCTCCAGAGTACCCTTTAAATTTAAATTCTCGTGCCATTTTACATTTCTCCTTTCACATACGTTTTAATTTTTAAATAGGATGAATTTTTCATACTTTAAACCAGTCCTAAGTTCGTTGCAAGCTGTCTTGCTCCATCCACATTTTTAAATTTCATAATAGCTTTCTTACCACGAATGGTATTAAAAGTATTTACCTCACTAATGTCCGCTTCATAAATGATTTTCATTGACTTAATAATTTGGCCCTTGCTAGCTTTAGAATGCACAATAAAGCTTAATTTATTTTCCTTTTCTATTATATTAAAGGTTTTTTCTGTCACATAGGGTTCAAGTATTATTTTACTAGCCAACTCTGCATCTACTTCTACTTTTTTGTTGGTCAAAGAATTATTCAACTTTGAGTCTCCACCAATTTATGTGTATGAATTTTTAAATCATTTAGAGCTTCTAATGAGCCCTTTGAAAATAATGTTAAACGGATAGGCCTGCCACCCGGTGCTAGATCAAGAATACTCAAATCCTTTACACTTTTTATACTTACTCCAGGTAACGAATTATCCAAATTCAAAAGTTCACATTCTTCATTTCCTACAACAATAAGGACGCTTTTACCTATTCTGCTAGGACGTCCACGACGTTTTGCTTTGCCTGAGCGTTTTTTCACAGCTCTCTCAACTCTTTCAATATCTTTTCCTAGGCCAAGACCCTCAAGTAATCCTAGCAAGTTTTTAGTTTTATTTACTGCCTCCAACTCATTTGTTACAACAATTGGGAATGAGCTGATTCCATCTATTATATGACCTCGTTTTGCGATTAAATCTTTATTTGAGGTACATGAAATTGCAGAGTAAAGGGCTAATAACTTTTCCTTCTTGTTTATTTTCTTGTACGTTACCTTCCATGATTCAGGAGGGTGGGTGAGTCTACCTTTTCTTACCCCACCAACTCCAGCAGCTTGGCCAGCACGTGAAAAGCCTTCTCCCTTTGCACGAGCAAGCCTAGCTATACCGAGTCCCGTATTTCGAGATTCGGCACTAACTATTTCACCTGCTGCTGGATATCTCCCCTGTTTCTGAAAGTGATGTGTATTTACATTTACAAATGCTTTTTTTATCACTTCTGGACGGTAAGGAAAATTAAAAACCGGAGGCAAATCAACGCTTTCCATTTGTTTACCTTTTAAATCAAAAATTTTAGATTCCATTTATATCACAATCTCCAATATTTTTGGTTCATTAATTTTGGATTGTTTACTTCTGATAGGATGTCTCAATTTCACAAGTCTTTTGGGTACTCCTGGTATAGTCCCCCTAACGATCATATAGTCTCCGTTAACCATACCAAAATGCTTGTATCCCCCAGCGGGATTTATATTTACTATATCAGTGTTTTCTGAATTAGAAATTAATAAAATTCGCTTATTATACTCAGTTCGCTGGTGAAATCCCCTTTGTCCTTGTCTCGCAACTGTATACATTACGACTGCTGGCGATATTGGTCCTAAAGTTCCGACTGCTCTGACGCTTTTCCTTGATTTATGTTGTTTTCTTTTTACACCGAACCTTGTAACTGGCCCTTCTACTCCTTTTCCTCGGGTAATTCCATGAACGTCAATATTTTGACCTTGCTTAAAGACATCTGATACCCTAATTTCTTGACCAAGTTTTGATTTCAGAAATTCAAATTTTGATTGAATGTCTTTTCCAGAAATTGGAATTTCATAAATAAAAGGGGTTTTTTGAGATAAACCAATTTTGTCAGGGCTAATGGCAACGATGGCCATCAGGTGTTTGGCTAAAGATAATTTTTCTTCTGCCTTTTTCATACTATCTTCTGAATATTTAGTCTTATATTTTGCAGAAATATCTTTGATACTGTCTTTAGAAAATACGTCAAATAGTGCGTGCTTACCATAACCATCTTCAGAATAAGCACGTATCCCAACAATTTTTAAAGGCGGTAATGATATAACTGTTGAATGATTCATTAGCGGTTTACCAAAATTTGGAGTCCTTTCTTTATCATCAATTGTCATAACTTGTATTTGTCCGACTTTAAATCCGGCAAATCCAACCAATCCAACATTATCACGACTGATATTCTCGGGCCATGTTCTAATTTTAGCTTCTAAGCTTTTCGCTCTGGCCCTAGGGCGAAATGCAATGCTACCTCTTCTTGGTGCGCTATATTTGCGGTGACCCATAGATACAAAAATTTTTCGTATCCCTTTAATAAGTTTATTATCGAGTAATAAGTGATCAATATCTTTTAATACAGAAATTTAAAATGGACATAACCCCGAAGACTGCTTCTTCAAGTCTAATAGTTTGAGTGCCCTGATTGGGGAAAAAATTAAAAGATTGATATTTCTTCATATCTAAACCCTCTCTATCTAAGATAGTGTCGAGTCCATGCTTTGGAGAGCCGAAGACTACTAACATAGCATCGTTACTTTTTGAGAGTGTTGTTGTTTTGGATCGTAAATCCTCTTCTTTAAAATATTTTGAATATCTCGAAGTGAGGACGATATTGGAAGGAATATAACTTTCTATAATTTTTTTTAAGTCTGTGAAATAGTGCACAGAATACCCCCAAAATAAGTTAGAAAGATCGCTATCTCTTGTATCCAAAGCAACGATCTGTTTATTTTGTCTAATTAGTTTAACGTTAATTTTTTTACCACTCTGACGAAGCCTTCCTTCATATTTAATTAAAGATTCTAATCCAACATCCACAAAGAACATACGTTCTTTCTTTTCTACAAGACCAACCCGAATTTCTCCACTTTTTAAATTTTTTAAGTCCACTTTATCCTTATGATGGGGAGATCTAATTGGATGAAGTCGGCCAACTTCTTTCAACATCTCTGACCTGGGATAAATTTTTCTTCTCAAATATTGTGGAGTATCCAGATACTCTAAAATCGTTGTTATGAACCTACTTTCATAAGTGGAGGGATTCAAAACTTTATCGTGATACACTTTGATATTCTCTATTCTAAATATCGACAGAGCCCGAGACAATTGAAACACTTTTAGAGTTTTGTCTACATTCGTTTTTACTCCATAAAGATAAGAATCTGGGATGGCAATATCAAATTTCAGATAACACGCAGATTGCACTAACTTTCACTTAATAGTTCATTAACTGCTCCTTCCAAGTAACCTTCTGATCCAAAGAAACTGTAACGCAAGATTCCTTGTTTATCAATAATTATCGAAGATGGAGTGCCGCGCAACTTAAAAGTTTCAAAAGTAACAGGAGAATATTGTTTATTTGCTAAGTAATCATGCACTCTGTGAGTTAATTCCGTTTTATCCTTATCTGAATATGTCGAATAATCAGGAAAGTAAGTTTTTATGAAGTCACTTATCATATCATCTGAAATGGTAGAGGGCATTTTAACAACCTTATCTTGAGCGATCGGGAATGGAATCTTATAGTATAACCTATCACCATTTACTAACTTTCCGTGTTGTCTAAGAGCATTGTAGGTTTCTCCTATTACCTTTCCCTCTGATACTAAAAGCCTCAAATTGTCAAGGGTATTTTTATCGTAATCCTCAAAGGCAGTAGCAACCCCAATTACCTTTACATTCTTATCTTTAAATTTTTCATGAACACTTATTGCTTGTGGTAACCCGTATAGGAAGCAACCCGGACAGTTAACTTGAAAAACTTCAATTACAATTACACTCCCCACCATTTCATCAATATTGGTTGGTGACCCTTGCACCCAGTCAGAAAGAGTCAAGTTTGGTGCCTTAGACCCAATTTCAATGGACATTCTTAATTATATCATTTTGGTCTAGAATTATTTAAACAATAAGTGGCTAAAATCGATGTATGAAATATGAAGAAAATTTAAGAATATTTAGGATTGTATGTCCTTGTTTTGCACTTGTTTTGAATAACTATCGATTTCGTCAGTCGACATCATTCGCAAAGATCTTGTTTTAGAGTCAATTACTGCCAATTTGATATGTTTTGTGCCGGTCTTTTCTTCGCTAACCATAAATATCGATTCAATAGCAAGAATGCAAGCTTTTTCCAAGCTAATATCCTCTCTATAATTCTTCTCTAAATGTTCAGTCACTTGTTCACTACCTGCGCCTATTGCTACTGCGTCATACCCAATATATGTTCCACTAGGATCTGTGAGAAATAAACCAATTCCGTTTTTATCAACTCCTGCAAGTATCAAAGCAACTCCAAACGGTCTAGCGCCTGCATACTGAGTATACTGCTGAGCCATATCGGCTAGATTTTTGGCAACACCCTCAACATCAACCACTTCATCATATATTAGTCTATTACTTTGAGCAAAAAACCTTGCATGATCGACTTGAGTTCTAGCATCAGGAATATAACCTGCTGCTGCTAGTCCTATATGATCATCAATTTGAAATATTTTTTGAGTAACATTTGATATTTGTAATTTTCTTGTTTTTTCTTCAACCGCTAAAATAACTCCATCAGTGCTTTTTATTCCCAAAGCTAGAGTACCTCTCCTAACTGTTTCGATTGCATATTCGACCTGATATAAACGGCCATCAGGGGAGAAGACAGTGATTCCTCTATCATAACCTGCTGCTGCTGGTAACAATTCAACTAAACTACTTGTAGATCTTTATTTATAGTTACCTTATTTAAAAAGTAAAGGAATATTTAACTATACATATTAATGTCATTAGCCGGTTGATAAGTGAGGAAATTCGATTTTTCGGCCATAAGAATGTACTTTCTCTCCATAGTCGTACAATAGAAATTACAAAGGATCAAAATTTGACATTAAGCGGAGATTGTATTATAGGTGTAAAAGCCGATAAAGCATGCTCAGATTTGCGGATAGATCTAAAGCAAAAGATAAGATCAAATAGTTGTCATATTAATTTTGAATTGATTGTAGAGCCCTATACATTTTGTATCAGCGGTAATGGAAACAAAGAACTTGTATTGGATCATAAGGATGATATTGTCATAAGGAAGAGCGATTTTATTTGTAACCGTACTATCTGCGTAGGCAGTAGTTCGGCAGCTATTGATATACCAAGGCATATTATAGAATTGTTGAAAGATCCACAAAAATTAGGAATAATTAGAATCACAGTCGAATGAAGGACCAAAGATATCCTTAGGTTTTTTCAAACGCAAGCCCAGTTATACGTTCATACGCACTGATGTATCTATCAGAGATTTTAGATAAGAGGTCTGACGGTAAACGTGGTATATTGGGTTTAATATTTAGTTTATTACATTCTTCAACTTCCCTTTTAAAGCCGATTTTCTCTAACCAATCCCTCAATACTTGTTTGTCGTAACTTTCCTGTATCACTCCAGGTCGATACTCATCCTTATTCCAGAGTCGAAATTCATCTGGACCTATTGAATCTGCCAAGAAAAGTTCGCCCGTACTTTCTTCTCTTCCAAATTCAAATTTTATGTCACATAATATAAAATCAGCGGCTGAGACTACTGAATTCACTCTTTTGAAAAGATCTATCGACGAATTCTTTATAAAATTAAGTTCAGTAGGTGTAACTAAATTGTTTTCTACTATCCACGATTCAGTTATGAATTCGTCATGCTCGTCTGATTTTGTAGTAGGATCGAACAGCAATTGAGGCAATTTTGAAGCAAGCTGCAAGTCAGTTTTTTCAAAATACTCATGCAACTCAGTAAGTTTTAAACTATTATTCAGGTACCTGGAGTAGAGGCTGCCATAAAGATACGCCCTTACAACGCATTCTATTGGGATCATTCGTAGCTTTTTAACCTCTATCATGGTAGGCGAAATTCTTTCTATAAAATGATTTTTATGTTTTAACTTCTCAAACCAAAAAACGGCAAAATCACATAATACCTTGCCCTTATATGGAATTTTATCGTCAAGTATAACATCAAATGCAGAAACTCGGTCAGAAAAAGAGAAAATCAATGTGTTTGCATTTGTCTCGTATATGTCCTTAACCTTACCTATTTTAATCAATTTCAAACAGAATACTCTGGTTTTAATAATTATAATAACAACTCTTAAAGCCTTTGATTGACAATTTTTTTCGTCTGGTAGTGAATCCCTTGTCTCTTGAAAATAAATTATTAGGCGATTTAGACTCTCTTGATATAGATGAAGGAATCTGCATCGAATCGACTGGAAAGGATAAGAGAATTTTTGTAAATAGAAACTTGATGGATATATTTGTATTGCTTAAGATTAAAAAAAATCAGAGTATAACGTCCAATCACCGAGTATGTTCTAGAAATGATAGTGTAAATCAATCATATGAGATAAATGATGTTGATAAAGAATTTTTCTATATAGATAATGCAATAGAAAGTTTGAAGTTCATAGTTGGAAATATAAAGGATTTTAGATATTATAAGTATTAATCATTTAACTAAATTTTCATTACAAGGCTATGGATTTATCCATTTAAAAAAGACCGTGCCACCTTTACATGAAGCCACCAGTTCATTTTTATTATAAGTGTGTTCGACTTCAATTTCCGATAACAGCCTATCTAGTATCTGTTCATCAACTTCAGATTCTGAAAATCTATTAATTAATTCTTCTTTAGAAAACTCCATTCCATAATTCGTTTTCAAAAAATCAAGGAATACCTGCTTATTTATCATTCTTTTAAACAATGATCCCGCTTCTGAAATTTATACATTAACATTTTTAGAGAAAGAGATTTAACAAAACCCATTGCTTTAAAATCATTGAAGTATGAAAAGATTTGTCTATTCCTTTTGCTAAATTTCTCAATTTGTTATTTATTCATTATGTCTTCAGGATCAATTTCAAACGAGGATCATCTAAATTATTTAGTTCAATCAACAAAGAGTTCCAAATTGAGTGCTAACGATACGTTTTCAATTTCTGGATCCATTATATCTACAATCGATATAAAGTCCGGTTCTAATATAAGTTTAGACAACTTGCAAGACGTTGGATTAAACGAAGGGATTAGTGGAAATGCTAATGGTAACGAAACAAACGGTTCTATTTTTGAAAGCCAAAGAATTGATAATTCAGGCAATTCGTTATCTTTTAATCAATCTATTCAACAATTTCCGTCCCCTACAGTGTCAAATCAAACAGATAATTTATCAAATAATTTAGTTTCTATGCTGTCTGGTATTATTATTCAATCAATAGAAAAAGGCAATCCCACCATCAATAGGGTAAATATAAGTGATCCTTTCCAAATGAAAAAGGAAAACGTTTCCATTATTCTATCTGGCAATTGGAAAATGGCAGTATCGGATGCAAACGTTACAGTATTTGAGTTAAGATTTATCATGATCACATCCAATGGAATAGGGTTTCACTGGCATAGTTTGAATAATTTTAAAACAAATTACAAAGCTTACTTTGGGGAGGATGATAATATTTATCTGAAGGGCACAATGGATTTTTTTACAGATAACAGGTCTGTTTTAAAAGACCTCAAAACTATAATCATTATTAATAATTTTGAAACAATTCAAATTCTCATTTTGGATGATCGAATAGCTGCGCATCTGTATGGCAATCCTATTTTTGGTACCATTGATATGATTGAAATTCCAAATTAAGATGGAATCTTCTTCATATATTTCAGTATTGGTTTGGTAATAGCTCCTTCAGAAGCGGACTGAACCAAAGTAGCATATTTCGATAATGCCCCAGATAGGTATCTATTTTTAATGGTTTTTATTTTTTTCATCCTGTTTGCGAATTCCTTTCTAGAAATTTTCAAATCAATAACTTCCTTTTGCAAATCAATTTCAACCCTATCCCCATTTTTAACCAATGCAAGCGGTCCTC
The DNA here is from genome assembly GCA_031177355.1 of Candidatus Nitrosocosmicus sp. Lineage (GTDB taxonomy): Archaea > Thermoproteota > Nitrososphaeria > Nitrososphaerales > Nitrososphaeraceae > Nitrosocosmicus. Next base: position 96,897 of record JAPSGR010000003.1, read on the forward strand.
CAACCATCGCTTCTGGAGAAACATGACCAATCATAAAACCTCTTGTTGCACCCGAAAATCTCCCATCTGTTATCATGGCGACTTTCTCACCTAATCCTTGTCCAACTATTGCGGCGGTAACTGCAAGCATTTCCCTCATTCCGGGTCCCCCTTTTGGTCCTTCATACCTAATCACTACTACATCACCCTCGCTTATTTCCCGTCGTGAAACAGCCTCAAAAGCAGATTCTTCAGAATTGTAGACTTTAGCAATACCTTTAAAGAATTCTTCTTTAAGTCCAGCTATTTTAATTACTGCACCCTCGGGAGCTAGGTTTCCGAATAATATTTTTAAAGTTCCTTCTTTATGGATTGGATTATCAACTGTTTTAAGAATATTCCTATATTCTGTACGGTTATTTTTATAGTAAATTTTGGAGTTTTTATAGTTATATGAATTAAGGTCTTGTTTCAGTGTTTTACCTGAAACGGTAAGTACATTACCATTTAAGATATTTTTGTCTAATAATGATTTCAGAATTACGGGAACCCCTCCTATGTTATGCAAGTTTAGCATAACATAGTTACCGCCAGGTCTCATATTCGCAATATGTGGAGTTTTTCTACGTATATATTCAAAATCCTTTATATCCAAATCGATTCCGGACTCGCGCGATAAAGCCAAGAGATGTAAAATAGCATTAGTTGATCCTCCAATTGCATTAGCCATCATTATGGCATTTTCAAATGCCTCGTAGACTAAGATATCTTTAGGTCTTAAATTATTTTCTAATAAAGGACCAATCGCTCTTCCAGTCTCAAAGGTTAAGCGTTGTCTTTCCTCGCTCTCAGCAGGCGGAGTAGCACTTCCTAATAAAGACATGCCTAAAGCTTCACTTATAGAAGCCATCGTATTAGCAGTGTACATCCCGGCGCAAGACCCGGCAGAAGGGCAAGCCACATTTTCTAAACTGGTTAACTCCTCTAATGACATTTTGCCAGCATCGAATGCCCCAACAGCTTCATAAACATCCTGAATAGTTACAGGTTTACCATTCCAATTACCCGGAAGAATTGTTCCACCATAAACAAAAATTGATGGCAGATTGAGCCGAGCCATTGCCATCAGAGTTCCAGGCAGACTCTTATCACAACCAGATATTCCTACTATAGCGTCATATTGATGTGCCCGTACCATTATTTCTATAGAGTCTGCTATTATCTCGCGACTGATTAGTGATGATTTCATACCTTCGTGTCCCATAGCGATGCCATCAGATACGGCTATAGTAGTGAATTCTCTTGGTGTGTTACCAGACTCACGTACACCTTCTTTAGCCTTTAAAGCTAGCCTTCCTAAATGGATGTTACAAGGAGTTGCTTCATTGCAAGTACTACACACTGCCACCATTGGCTTTGCGAGGTCGCTATCGGTAAGGCCCATAGATTTGTACATTGCCCTATGGGGAGCCCGCGATGGACCTTCTACTGTTTTTCTACTTGGTAAAACCATTACTATTACCTAAATCAAGGCTATTGAATAAAGACTTGGCTATAATTCTTATGTTACGTTATTTTATTCGATAGTAGCAATTATTTTAATTGAATCCAAACCCTCGAATTTGAAAATAGTTTCACACATTCCGCATTCAATGCTATTGTTGTGTAGCTCACCTGATGATATTTCGTTTAAATACTCACATTTTGGACATGGGAAAGAAAAGTTCACGGTGAAATTATCTAATTCAATCGATTCACTCATGTATTATAAAAAATTTTCGACCTATTTAAAATGAACTATAAACAAATGTTAAGGAATGAAAATTCAAGGTTAAGTCATAATATTAATGAATTAAATATTTCCAAACTTAAAATAACTGGATGGATGGAGCAATAAGAAATTGTATATTTTGTAAAATCATTCAAAAGGATATACCTAATGCAATAATTTACGAGAACGAGAAGTTCTTAGCCTTTATGGACAGATATCCTATAAATCAAGGTCACACTCTTATTATACCCAAACATCATTACAATACCATCCTTGACATGCCACAAGCCATCGTTGGGGAAATGTATTCCTTAGTTCCTAAATTGGCAAAAGCGATCACTGCCGTAATAAATAATGATGGATTTAATATAAATCAAAATAACGGAAAATCTGCCAACCAGATAGTACCACATGTTCATGTTCATATTGTTCCTAGATATTCTGCAGAAAAAGTCAAGGGTCAATGGCCGACTAGAAAAATTGCCAAAATGCAAGAGTTGCATGATTTAGCACAAAAGATAACCCGCAGTATAGCAAGCGAAAATGAATGATATTGATCTGACAATCGGTATTCCGACATTTAATGAAGAGGCAAATATTACTAAATTCTTCGAGACCTTAAAACGACAAATAATTTCACAACATTATTCAGTCGAAATAATCTTTGTGGATGATTCTGCGGATAACACCCCTAATATAATTGAAAACCTTAGACTAAATAATCCAGACTTTCAGATCCGTATCATTCACAATAGTTCTAGAAAGGGAGCTTCTAACGCATGGAACACCATATTCAAGGAAGCAAAAGGCAAAGTACTAGTCCTGCTAGACGCCGATATTATTGTTGGAGAAAATTGTATCACGATATTAAGAGAAAATATAATTAATAATGTAGGGCTTTGTGCATCCAATGCTCTACCTATCAATAAATCTAATAACCTGTATTCTAATGCTGCATCCTTCATAGCGTTTTGGCTTAGGTCGATGAGATTACATGGATTGTCTCAGTACACAACAATGGGAAGGGCATTAGCTTTGGATTCCAGATCAGCTAAAGAGATAGAAATCCCGAATGAAATAATCGCAATTGATCTGTATGTTCAATGCATGATTCTCAAACAAAATAAGAAAGTTGTGTATGTCGACGCTGCTAAGATATATTTTACAACTCCCTCAAACCGTAAAGATTTTTATAGTCAAATTATCAGAGCTTTAAAAGGATATGACCAAATTAGAGAAATAACGAAGAGTTTTAATATCAATGCTCCATTGTTTTTGACCATAAAGGAATTTCTACTAAACGCAAAAAAATATCCACGAGGTGCATTTTCGCTTCTTGTTTGTTATGGCATTATACCTTTAATTTACTTGCGGCAGAGGTCCAAAATTTCATACATCTGGGACATAGCCCATAGTACGAAAAAATACAGTCTAACCTAATTTTGATTATTTTTTTTGCAGTCACTGCAATGAGTTTTTGATATAAGAAGAGATTAAAATATGCAATATTATATAAATATGAACGATTAGATGGGGAGTATCATGTTTCAATAGACATCCAGGTACAGTTGGTAATGAGTCCTTCCTACCCTGAAACAATGATTATGATGATAGCTAGGGTAGCGAGGCATCCAAATAATGCAAGTGTAGTTTTCCACATACCTTTATTCTCCTTATCACCAATTTCCCAAATACCCCCTCCTGGTTTAGTTACATTCCAATTTTTGATCATGTCATAACTATAAAAACGCGACAAATCTGCGGAAGGCATCCATTTTCCATTCATAGTATTTGCAAACTGAACAGAACTATGTTCGAGTGTCAAGTCATATTTTTTCCTTGAATTAATGTCGGATAAGACCTCGTAGGCTTCCACAATCTTTAAAAACATATGATTAGATTCCGAGGTTTTATTCTTGTCTGGATGATACTTTAATGCTAAAAGTCTGAATGCCTTTTTGATATCGGCCGCACTAGCATTATGAGATATCTGAAGAACGTCATAATAAGTAGCGGACACTATTATTATTATAGCACTCCATAAGATAAATTTTTTTATTTGATATTATTTTTTTAACCCTAAAATAATATGAATACTATTGATTCACAATTGTGAAATTTTCCATCCGCAAATTTATCAATGAATACAAAAATAATCAAAGAGATAAGAAAATGCTCTCTTATAGCCTGAGATATAAGAATAATAGAATTGAAGAAAATAGAACTATACCAGTTGAAAATTTTAACTTAGTTTCATCAAAATCAAATAATAAAATTAGAGAAGGAAAGGAAAGCAAATCAGATACGCATCTAAATATTTGTAGTTATTGTCAAGAAGGTATAGAGGCAGAAAGTAAGAAACCAAATTGGAAGTGGGATATAGAACCAAATGCTACTCTTTGCAACGAATGTTATAAAAAAAAGAGTAATGAATACGATATAAGAATTAACTTTTGCAATACCTGTTATAAAAAATTAGGATTTATCAGATATAATCCAAAACGTAGCTGGAATATTCAAGGTCAAATGTGTAGAAATTGCTGGGATTCAAAGAACTCTTCTGATTAAGTATAGATAAATCAGATGAATGATGAAGATAATTGTCGCAAAGATTGTTAGAAGTAAAAAACAGTTTAAAGTGAAATAAGAGCAGTTTGATAGATTTTCAACCCTGTTCATCTCGCTGAACTCTAGATATGTGGGTTTTAAGAGTAGGAGAATAATTAATTTGGACTAATATCCGATGCAAAAAACAGTCTTGGAAATTAAGACATTTATAAAAATAAGCACAAACAAGTTCCTCTATTGCTATTATTTTACATTACACAGGTTTGATCATTCGTTATTAAGAATCAAGAAGGTAAATCATCTCCAAAGCATGGACACTACCCCGAGTCCACTTATACACAAACCAGCATAAGCTACCTGTGGTACGCTAATACTAGCAGCGCCGATTGCAAGCGCTATTCCAGATACTGTCATTAAAATTTCGCCCTTTCTCCTACTTGTTAAATGCAAGCCGATCATCTTTAGTTTATTACAGGTTTATAAAGTATTTTTTTAATAGGCAGCTTGATAATAATATGTGCATGCGTATTAAAATATTAGATTTTTAATCAATATCAACAAATGTTATTCGGTTGTTGATTCAAATTAGTGTCGGAATGATATAAAAAAAATTAAAGGTGGCTCAAGTTCCCGGCGCCAGAGGCGTTAGGAGACTGTCCAGGGAAACTTCGTCTAAAGTGTCCAGATGGCCTCTTTGAAAGCAATTCGATGAACCAAGCCTCATGCTCAATTTCCTCTTGCATTATTCGTTGAGCAATGTCATATGTCCTTGGATCCTTACCAGCAGTCATATCACAAACTTCACCCCACGAGCGAATTGCACACTGCTCGGCTTCTAATAACACTTTAATAATTGACGTTAAGTCTTTCCAATTTTCGGGTAAATAAGCATCAGGACATCCTGCTTGGGTAGCAAAGTCGCGAATGTCACGTGGTAAGCTGCCTCCCAATTCATACAGCCTTGGAACCATAGCTTCAAAATGATTTCTATCTTCTATCCTTGCATCCTCCACGATCTCCTTGATTCCTTCCCCATCTAGGCCTGTGCAATGCATTCTCAAAATAGTATAATAGTAATAGGTTGTAAATTCTGCGCCAACTCCTTTAGTAATTAATTCTTTCAATCTCTCAATATTAACTCCATTTTTTTCTAAAACTTCTAATGCCACTACATTTGGAACGTATTCGTTATTTTGGGTCATTAGCAAGACTTAGATAATTGCATATAAAAATATTATTATAAATGGTTCCGTCTAGTATTTCTACATTTCAAATAACCTAAATATCATTACTTCTCCTTTAAATATGCCTTTTTGATGAGTAAGCCCTACCTCTTTAATGAAACCTACATGAGCACTAGCTTAAAATGTGTCGATCCATACTTGACATACTATCATATATGTATCAAATAATATCTGATAAAACATCTCAAAACTTGCGTGCATGATAGATATCTTTTAAACAATATATATAGAAATAAGTAAAAAGATGACTAAAATTTGACCCCAATAGTATTTTGAGATGAATGCCTTTATTAAACAAATTTACTAAGAAATCATCCCTGTATTCTAAAGTTTATTCAAAAACGTCATGTGAAAGGTAAAAAAAAGGCATTCCGAATGTTATTTTCCACCCTATATATTATTATATTCTTGGCTTTGACTCCAGACCATATTGAGCCCATTTCTTATCTACCAAGAGTTTTGTATCATGGTCTACTTGTACTTCCTCCTGTATTTCTCGCTCAAATCCTTCTTCCTTCCATTTAGTTGTAGCGTCGATACCTAGCTTGGAACCAAAGTTTACTAGACCAGATGATGGGTCTAAAGTATCCGTTGGGACATTATCAATTATCATTGTATCTCTTTTTGGGTCCGCCTTCGTGGTTATGGCCCAAATTACATCATCCATATTATGAACATTTATGTTATGATCTACCACAATGAACATCTTTGTTAGTGACAACTGTCCTAATCCCCACAACCCCATCATAACTTTCTTTGCTTGACCAGGATATCTCTTTCTAATCGAGATGATCCCCAATCCCTGAAACCAACCAGCAGGAGGCATAGAAAAATCCACCACTTCTGGTTGAAACATTTGTATCAGTGGCAAAAATGATCTTTCAATTACTTTGCCAAAAAAGGCATCTTCTAAAACAGGTTTACCTACTACAGTGGTCAAATAGATTGGTTTTCTCTTATGCGTAACACCGGTTAATGTAAAAACTGGAAAGTAATCAGGAGGAGTATAGTATCCAGTATGGTCACCGAACGGCCCTTCAATTTCTAACTTAGATGGGTCCACCGTCCCTTCAAACACAATTTCAGCGTTGGCAGGGACTTCAAGAGGAATTGTCTTACATTTAACGAGCTTAATACCTTTTTTCCGAGAAATTCCTGCAAATAGGAATTTATCCATTCCTTCAGGGACAGGAGCAATGCTGCTAAAGATTGTTCCTGGATCTGACCCAAGTACAATTGCAACTGGAATCGGATTCTTGGTTTCCCTTGAAATATCAAAGTGTTGTGCTCCTCTTTTGTGGATTTGCCAGTGCATGATTGCCTTTTTATCATTAAGAATCTGTAACCTATAAACACCCAAATTTCGGATACCTGTATCGGGATGGCGTGTCACAGTCATACCAAAAGTAATGAATTTACCAGCATCTTTGTAAAATGATTTAATGATTGGAAATTTATTAAATGATGCCGTTTCTGTCTCAAAAACCTCTTGGACTGGACCATTATCCACTATCCTTGGACCATATTCAGAGATCTCAGACAATTTTGGCAACATCTTGAGTTTATCTAATACGCCTGAAGGGATTTTCATTTTGGTCAATCCCACAATTCTGTTACCTATTTCTGAAAAATCTTCTAATTCTAAAGCTATTTGCAGTCTTTTCATTGATCCAAACGCATTACCTAGAATAGGTATGTCATACCCTTTTACATTCTCAAATAAAATAGCTGGACTGGTTTTAGAATACATCATTCTTCTCATCACCTCGGCGACCTCTAGTTCAGGGTTTACTTCAGTTTGAACTCTTTGTAGTTCGCCTACATTCTCTAATTTTTCAATGAATTCCGATAAATTTTCAAAGGGCATTAAAATTATTGATAAAGAGCCCTATTTAATGATCGGTCTATTATAATAATCGTATCAATGAAACCAGTTCGCAATATATGAAACGAAGTTAGTTCTTCCAAGGAGGCACCATCAAACACGATAAAAGAGTTATTTAGGATTTGGCTTATACGACTCATCTCTCATCGTGAATATGTTATCCATTCTCACTTTCACAACACCTTGAGCAATCATTACTGCAAAGAATTAGATAGATGACAACCGACTTTATCTTACAAGTGTTTTTGATATATTTATAAAATACAGCCTTTATAAATATATATTAGTTTATTAGATTACAAGGGAATTCCTTAAAATAATAGAAAATATTTCTATTGATATTGAATCATCACCCATGCAATCTTTTTAAACTGGCTTTGCTATTATTAATGAATGGTATTATTTTGTTTGTTATAATTTCATGAAAATTAGTTACATGCGGATCGAACGATAATAATAAAACATAAGAGAGTGTGCTATTTTCGTCTGTAATAGGAATAGTAGCTCTAATTAATTTTTCATATTTCGAACTTGCGTATTGTATTTTTCCCAACATAAATTCCCATCTTAATCGAGTGTATTGACGAGTTGCCGCTGTAATAGCATACTGGGCTCTTTCCTCCGGTGTCAATAAAGGTACCAAGTCCTGTCTTTCAGCTATAGATTCTAAAACACCATCTTCATTAGCGATGCCGGCGAATCGTATAGCAGGATCTAAACTTATAACTTGTTTACAAAATTGATTGAATTCATCTTCATTCTTTGACTTCATGTTCTCAAACTTTATTATTCCAATCCCTTTATATATGATAGATCATCAGTTTACATCACTTTATTATCACCATAGACTCGCAGATTTCCTTCGGAAGCACTTTTGAACAAGATTGCAAAAATTGTTCGATAGACTCAGAAGGCATGAGCATTTGGCCACCAGGAAATTGAGTGGACTCTTCTAATTTACGTTGATTATCACCAGGAGCCTCAAGGTTAAGAGGGATAGTTTTATACTGTCCATCCCTTACAATAGTAATGATTACAGAATCGCCTATTTTTTTTGTTTTAAGATATTCTCGGATATCCTCTTGATTCTTAATATCATGGTTATCTATTTTTGTAATTATATCGCCACCTAACTCAACTAGAGTTCCGTTAATTTCATTTATAATATATCCACCTTTCAAATTTGCCTTGGATGCAGAACTATTTTCAAGTATATTAGTAATTAGAAAACCGTCCGAACGGGTTAGGTTAAGCAGATTGGCTATTTGTGGGGTTAAATCCAAACCAATGATTCCTAAAGCGGGATTAGTTAAAGTATTCTCAGGAGGTGGTCTAGCAGTCAAAGTCATTGATATCACTTTCTCATCCAGGTTTGGTGCTCGCAAGACCGTCAGGTTTACATTATCTCCTATTCTTTTGTAATTCTCTAAATATGATAAAATATCGTCTACCTTTCTTACTGATTTGTCATCAATATGAGTAATAATATCACCACCTATTTTCAGAGGAATTCCATTTAATTGAACTGTCTCATTCCCCCCAACAATTCCAGCAAGGCTAGCCGGACTGCCATCTGTAACGTTGACTACTAGAAAACCTACGGCCTCAGGCAATTTCATCAAATCGGCTATTTCAGGAGTAATATCAAAACCATTAATACCGATATACGGATGTTCATAGTATCCTTTTTGAATTAATTCAGGTATTATCTTTATCAAGAAGTTAGACGGGATAGCAAAACCAATCCCTGAATATACCCCGGTATTGGAAAAGATGGCTGTATTGATTCCGATCACTCGTCCACCCATATCAATTAATGGTCCACCTGAATTGCCTGGATTAATAGCAGCATCAGTTTGAATTATGTCAGGAATGGAGAAGGATGGTGCTTGATTGCGGATCAAGTTGTTTCTTAAATCTTCTCGCGGATTCTCCTGCTCATCTCCTGCAGGCATTAATCGCCCTAAACCACTTACAATACCCTCAGAAAGTGATCCGGATAATCCAAATGGGTTACCAACCGCTACTACTTTCTCCCCAATCCTAACAGTAGATGAATTTCCAAGTTCCAGTGGAATTAGTTTTGAACTCATATTTTTATCCATATTAGTTAATTTAATGACCGCAAGATCGGCATAGGGGTCTGTTCCGATGATCTCACCCTCATAAGAAACGCCATCTAGAAAGGTTATAAACGCCTTATTATTTTTTGAACCATCCACTACATGAAAATTAGTAACAATGTGACCGAGTTTGTCATAAACAAATCCAGATCCCAATCGTGAGGGATTTGGTTCAATACTTTGAAGGCTTCCTGGCTCAGTTATTTGAACAACTGATTTTTCAACCGTTGCAAACAAATCAGGTAATGAATTGCTATAATCTAGAGAAGGTTCTTGAGATGAATTCAAAATTTTATGGTTTGTTTGAGGTAATGTATTGTTAAAATTCAATGAATCTGTTGATAAGGCACTCGTTCCATTGGCATTATTTCCTAAAATAAGGCTAGAAACAGCCACAGTAACGAATAGTGTAATAATTAATATTAAATAAAATCTACGACCTGTACTCTCATATTTGTAATTGTCAGGAGTGACAACAGTAGAAATATTCATCATTTGAAGAAAGATATAATATCAATTTAAATATTGCATAGTTTGACTGTTTTTCATCTTTTGGTCAGAAATCTGTAAAAGGAATTTATTGCCATTTCTTGTCTCTCAGATTGAATTGAGCCAGGTCTCATACTTCTCAATTTTCTAACCGCTTCTATAGGAGTTAAACCATCCTTCTTTATCATATAAGCTGCCAATACTGTCCCTGTCCTCCCCTTTCCAGCGGCACAGTGAACTACTACTGGTTTTTTTGCTTGGATTTGTTGTTCCATATAGTCAACGACCTGGATAATTTCGTCCACAGAAGGAGCATTATAGTCGTCTGTTTTTAAAAAATAATTTTGTAATTCACCATACTGTAAATTTATTTTCTTAAACCATACTTGTGGCAGTGGAATTTCTCTAACTGTAATTAGGGTTCTTATACCATTAGAGGCGAGCCAAGTTAATTGATCGAAAGATGAGGGTAAACCACTTCCAGCAAGGTTTTGAGGTATAACCCAACTAAAGTTAGTAGGTCTTTCTACAAGTCGACCATGAACCTTTCTATAAATTTCTCCTATCTTAGTCATCTAGGTATCATCCTGCTTGAGGCCAATATTTAATAGGTTTCCAATGCAATATCATTCAATAGAGTCATCCAATTTCTCTATAAACTTAGAAAAATTTTCGGCGGGAATAACAGCTCCACATGCTTTATCGTGACCCCCACCACTACCATCAAAAGTTACAGATAAATCATTTACCAACTTTCCTAAATGTGTTTGACAGTCTTTTGACCCCCTTATCGATAATATATACGAATTTATGTTTGATTTCATCTTAAATGCGATTCCTACCTTTTTTCCCGACAGACCCATAACAAAATTTACAATCATACTTGAAGACAGGTCTAAATCGTGTTCAAAATAAGAAATATTATTCAAATGAACTGATCTCTCTTCAATTAAGTTGATAGCTTTCGCTACCTTTGACGAAAACTGTTTAACCAATCTACAGCTATGTTCTATATCATGTGGCATGAGCCCTTTTGATATATCTTTAGAAATCAATTTCAAAAAGTCAATTTCTCTTTGTGATGCTGAAATTATATACGAAAGATAACAAGATTCTAACATTAGAAATGTCCGATCAAATTTGCTCACCAAACAACGGGCCTTTGTACGATCTTCCATATAATCAGTTAAAGCGGCTGCTGCCGCAAAAAAAGAAAATACCTTTCTAACCCGACTCTTTAGTAAATAATAAATCTGTACCGAAGTACACTCGCCGATATCATGTATTAATCTGATCCCTATTTCTTTTATTTTGTCCTTTATTTCAGGTTCGAGGTAATGATGATCGATATAAATAACCTGGATATTATTCGAAACCAACGTTTTTAACTTTTGTAAGAAAAGAAACTGATTTTTCTTATTCAAGCCAACATCACAAATAAAAACCCTGGTGAATTCTTTATCCTTAGAGCATATAGAAATTACATAATCAAGCGAGTTCAATAAATTTGGATAATCAACTAAAAATAAATTCTTGACTTTTAATCCATTTTGTAGTAAAGCGGCCGATACGATCCCATCAACATCTTCCTTATGGGAGATACAAATACTCTTCAATATAACGAATTTTCTAAACTCGATTGTTATTTAGATGTTTATATTTTCATTATAACGAGATATTATAGCATTTACATCATACCTTAATATAAAAACAAGCAATAATACAAAGATTCAATATTAAATCTTTAAAGGTAAAGATTAAAAATAGGAAAAATTCCATACATAATAACAAGTTACCTTCATACGATTTTATGTCAACCTCAAGTGAAAAGTTTATTCTTTACGCACAACTCAGTATGAAATTATTAGACTTTACATATCTATTAGTGATTTGAATATGTAACGCAGTTTAAGTTATATTTTCTGTTTACTTGATTCAGGTGCGTTGGGCTATTGGTGATGGCAGGCTGAATACCTCGCCCGAAGGCTTGATAATTACACCTCCATTCCATCAACGCCATCTTCTATGGCCGCCCTTCTCCTTACGGAAGGTTGT
>JAPSGR010000117.1 GCA_031177355.1 Candidatus Nitrosocosmicus sp.
ATGGATAAGCAAATGTGAATGAGTATTACTTCCCGTTTCCCTACAATAAAGATATTTATTCTTCATATGTGTCATGGATTTCTAGCAAAACACTTTTCAAATCTCATGAACCATCATTGTTGATGTTTGTGCTTTGAGCGTCGCTGACAAATTTATATCGTTAGAATACAGCTGATAATTACCAAGTTCATATGAATGTAGAATCATAGGTCTAGAATTACCCTTGTGTGTAACCTTTAAAGTTTTACACTTCGCTTTATAGGGGTTTATATCATGATGTGCTGTAGGACATAATCTAAGCTTTTAATGAACCGACATGTCAATATCCAACGCACTTGTCAGTAAACCTACGGTAGGGTGGAAGTTACTACAGCATGTTCTATAAAGAAAGAATTAGATGCCGCGGTACGGGATCGACATCTTCTTATTTTGCAATTAGATCCCAACAGAGAAATCTCAATATAGCAGAGCAAGGACTTGACTAGGGGACTATTAATTTTCTGCATGAGAGCACGCACACCTGGAAAAAATTTGATACGTCTAGAGTAATTTCGCTCCCGAATACTAATGAAAAAGAGATCATTTAGATGCGACCAAGTCATGTCGCACCTAGAAATTCTTTGCTAAGAAAGACTATAACCCTGACAGAAAATTTGACAAATTGTTAGCCTATTCGATGTATTCCTTTGATACCAATTTCTGGTTGCATATTGTACAAGTAGTAAAAGACACAGGATATTTTCTCTCGCATCTTTCACAGTACATATGCGACATAGGATTGTGGTAGGAAGACACAAACTAAACAGCATTTCAACTTATAAGAATATTTCCAAGATCTTATCATACTTCTTAAAATGGTATACGCATTCAGGATTGGGGATATTTTCTGTTGGGTTCTCCCTGCAGCTTAGCACCAGTTGTCTGGGTATGAATATCAAAGAAAGATCCCTCCATTAAAAGCCTGCGAATAGACCTCGCAAATTCCTGTTTGGGAAGGTGATCGTTATGAATCGTATTGAACTCTACCTTGAATTAAGACAAAAAAATTAGTAAAATGAACAACAAAATGGGAGAGCCGTTGAGGAAGAACGGGAGTGGAGTTTAGAAGTTTAACGGGTTGTCATGTCTTTTTTCCCTTTATGGTCCAATCACGTTTGTATGTTTCGTCTCTTAATTTCTGCCCATTGAACATCTTAAAGTAGGCTTGTCTTATGTTATTTTGTCTTTCAAGCTCGGCTTGTATCCACAAGTTCTCAAACATTGAATAGTCAGTAAATACGGTGGATTCACTATTAGAATAAGTCGCCAAACCAGATGCTTCTGAGAAGTTATCTTTACTATCATCGTTAACCTCTGTAGTTATGGAAAAGGATTGGTCGATTATGAATGTAGTAATTTTGCTTCTTAGAGATTGACGGATAAAATTTACGCTGATAAGGTCATGCTTTTTCTTTATGAGATTTTTGGGGACATCCTTCATTGTTTCATCATCGATCTTAATTAAGACTCTAACATTTATTCCTCGACTTCTTGCTGCTCCGAGCAAGTCAATTATTCCATCAGCCTCTGCCCGATAGAATGAATTCATGGTTGCAAAAAGGGCTTGTATGTCAAATCCAGCTGTTTTGATGCGCTCCCTTATAAGTTGGAGTATTGAAGATGGATCTTGAATAGTCTTGATATACTCTCTTTGGATTCCATGCTGCAGTTCTTTGATCTTGTCTCGTGCAGGTGTAGCATGATTCAGCAGATTCTCAAACAAATTCTGTTGCAATTTCACAAAAGTGGGATTATTAGAAAAAAGATATCTATGATATTCTGCCATGTTATGATTGGGATTTTCTATGTCATAGAGATAGGTGGTCCCATCTATAATGCAAAAATTTCCACCTGATCCATCTGTGTGATATACTGTGACTCTTCGAGCCAGCTCCCTGGCTAACTCTATATTTTCCAGACTAATCATTGTAACAAGCCTCACAGTTATCTTCTTTTTCTTGTCCACTATTCTAAGAAATTCAAATAAATAATTTGAGAGGGTAGATTCCGATTTTGAAAGGTGACTTAAATAGCAATCTATACTTGTTGTAGCATT
>JAPSGR010000030.1 GCA_031177355.1 Candidatus Nitrosocosmicus sp.
AATGGTCTCATTTGAAGCAGTTGAATCAATGGTCTCATTTGAAGCAGTTGAATCAATGGTCTCATTTGAAGCAGTTGAATCAATGGTCTCATTTGAAGCAGTTGAATCAATGGTCTCATTTGAAGCAGTTGAATCAATGGTCTCATTTGAAGCAGTTGAATCAATGGTCTCATTTGAAGCAGTTGAATCAATGGTCTCATTTGAAGCAGTTGAATCAATGGTCTCATTTGAAGCAGTTGAATCAATGGTCTCATTTGAAGCAGTTGAATCAATGGTCTCATTTGAAGCAACCAATTCAGGATTTGCACTTTGACCTGGGGTAGATGTCAAGTTAGAAGGTGGAATCTTGTTTGAAATTTCGCTTTGATTGTTTGTGTCAAGATCAGTGTCATTCTCTAACTCATCTTGTATTGTGAACGTGACATTTTCGTCTATGGTTTGGCGAGAGACCTCTAAATCAGGTGTAATAACCGTTGTATTCTCTGTAGTTATTCCTAAGTTATTAGCAGTGGTGTTGTTAATCGAAGAGGGTACTGTGTCATTAGTCTTTTGTAATCCTTGGTCAACCGGGTTTTGAAGTTCATCTGTAGATAAATTAATGGGTAGATCAGGAGTCATTATAAGCGATATATTTGATGTCACATCGGGAATCAATTCGGGTGTTTCTGATGCTACTTGAGCGTCGTCTTCTGATGCTACTTGAGCGTCGTCTTCTGATGCTACTTGAGCGTCGTCTTCTGATGCTACTTGAGCGTCGTCTTCTGATGCTACTTGAGCGTCAGTTGAAATTCCACCAGAGGGAGTAATAAGCAATGATTCATTAGTGTTTCTAGTTATTTCTATAGGATTCGAGCAGAATTGTACGAAATTACAAGAAAGAACTGCATCATCTTTACCTGAATCATTCTGTGCAAATGAATATTGACTATGATAGTTTTGAGAAGCAAACACTGATGATACTAAGATTAAAATTAAACCTATAGTTAATTGACTTGAATTAATTCTTGGCATTAATTAGCTTATAAATAAGGTTTACTTAAAAACGTTTATCAGTTATTAAAGTTTATGAGTGTATTTATATTGCACATTCAGCCTTGATTTCTTATTGGATATAACATTTTTACTTAATTTGTTATTTTCAGTAATAATTCTTGGTGCATTTGGAATTTGGATCTACCTTTTAATTTTTCTAAGAAAATCATTCTTCTTATCTCCTGTAATACCTAATGGTAACAATGTCGTGGAAGATAACGAACTGATAAGTGTTATAATCCCTGCACGGAATGAGGAAAAATACATTCAAAAATGTGTTGAGAGTCTATTAAATCAAGACATAAAGAACTATGAAATTATCCTTGTGGATGATAGTTCAACGGATTCAACATTACATATTATGGAAAGACTACAACATGATCATAGAATTAGAATATTTAAAGCAGGACCTAAACCTAAAGACTGGATAGGCAAAAATTGGCCATGTTATGTAGGCTACATTAAGGCCAGAGGAAAGTATTTTATGTTTACCGATGCAGACACGATACATTCTAGAAATAGTATTAAAGATTCTGTTAGTGTGCTCAAGAAGGAGAATCTGGATGTACTTACCGCTGTACCCAAATTAAAATATCCAAATCTTATAGTTAAATTGGTCCTTCCAATTCTTTCAATTTTCATGTTCACCAGATACTCTCCCATGAGAGTCAATGACCCTAAGGTAAAGATAGGGTATCTGTTCGGAAGTTTTTTTGTTATAACAAGGCACTGTTATGAGCAAGTAGGAACACATGAATCCGTAAAGTCCGAAATAGTTGAGGATGGTGCATTGGGTAAAAAATTAAAAGAAGAGGGATACAGATTGAAAATGTTCAGAGGAGAGACCCTAATTGAAGCTTTTTGGGCACGTGATTTTAATACTTTATGGAATTCTCTCAAGAGGCTAATAGTACCTTTGTTTTTTACAGATCGAATTACCTCTGTAATCATGACAGTTGGAATTTTCCTTTTAATGGGACTTCCTTTTCTTGTAATAGTATACTCAATTATAGTAATAAACTTCAAGCTTGGAAGTGGCTTTTTTGATTATTTACTTTTGACGTTTTCAATGAGTTGTATAATTAGTATTTTTATAACGAATTATTATCAATTGAAAAAAGCCTGCACACATAAGACGTTATATTGTTTGGGTACTCCTATAGGCTGCATAATAGTTTCTTTTTCATTTATTTGGTCTATACTTACTTCAAAAAATAATGCTAAGATTACATGGAGAGATAGAGAATATACTTATAATAACAGAGTCATCATGTAGATTCCTTCTTACAAAAATTTATAAATGATTTTATTTCTTGGGATGTAGGAGATCAAAAATTCCTACTCTTATTAATAGAATGAATGAAATTAAGGCTAAACTAATTCTACAAGATGGGACAGTTTTTGAGGGGATAGGATTTGGTTACCCAACGAATGTCTCAGGCGAAATAGTATTTAATACTGGTATGGTTGGTTACACTGAAACTCTCACCGATCCGTCATATAAGGGACAGATTTTATGTTTTACCTATCCATCAATTGGTAATTACGGTGTCCCATCTATGAAAGATTTAGATGAATACGGCTTGCCAAAGTATTTTGAGTCCAATCGTATTCAGACGAGTGGAATTATTGTTAATAATTTATCAAATGTATCTAGTCATTGGACTTGTGCAAGAACATTAGAGCAATGGCTGTATGACGAAAGAATTCCAGGTATTACGAATGTTGATACGCGCGAATTGACAAAAAAAATCAGATCACATGGGGTTATGAGTGGAAGATTGGTGATGGGGGAATCCGACAATTCTAAAAAGGAAATCTTTGATTATGACTCCTACAATTTTATGCCAGAAGTTTCTATTTCACAGCCAAAGCTATATGGAGATGAAAACAATGATTCAAAGATTGTACTTATTGATACTGGCACTAAATATAGTATTATACGAAACCTCCTAAAATTAGGTTTTAGTGTAATACGTCTTCCATGGAATGCTTCACTAGAGGATATTCTTTCTTACAATCCAGCCGGTGTTGTAATTAGCAATGGTCCTGGAGACCCAATTATTTGTAAAGATACTATATCAACTGCATCCGGCATAATTGCTAATTCAATCCCCACATTAGGAATCTGCTTGGGAAATCAAATCCTTGCTTTGGCAGGAGGGGCCAGGACACACAAATTGAAATTTGGACACCGAGGGCAGAACAAAAGTTGTTTAGATTTGAACTCTAGAATTACTCTAATTACTAGCCAAAATCATGGTTATGGCATAGAGTCGGATAGCTTAGCGGAGACGGAATTTGAAGTTTGGTTTAAGAATATAGACGACAATACCGTTGAGGGAATACGTCATAAAAATAAACCTGTCATTGCAGTACAGTTTCACCCTGAAGCTTCTCCTGGCCCAGACGATTGTTTGTATATTTTTGATAAGTTCAAAGATTTAATCATTAAAAACAGGACTGCTGCTTCATAAAAAGATATAAATTTAATTCTTTAGGAACATAGTTTTGATAAAATTGGTAGTTGTGGTGACAATTAATGCCCCGGAACCAGAATATAAATAAGGTCCTTGTATTAGGTAGCGGGGCTATAAAGATCGGAGAAGCAGGCGAGAGTTAGATCGATTATCTAACCGCTAATTTGACTACTCTGGATCTCAATGCCTTAAAGCCCTAAAAGAAGAGGGAATAACAAGTGTACTTATTAATCCTAATATCGCAACTATTCAAACTGATAATAAGTTTGCAGATAAAGTATATTTGTTACCAATCAATAGAAACTTCGTAGAACAGGTCATTGAAAGGGAGAGACCTGACTCTATAATGTTAAGCTTTGGAGGTCAAACAGCCTTAAACTGTGGTGTAGATCTGTATGAGAATGACATTCTGAGGAAGTATGATGTAAAAGTACTCAATACATCAATTGAAGGCATAAAACTGACAGAGGATAGACAAAAATTTAAAGATGCGATGATTAAAAGTAACGTTCCTGTTCTAGAAAGCGCTGTGGCCTATTCTTATGAAGAAGCGTTAAAAATTTCGAAGGACATAGGGTTTCCTGTAATAATTAGAGTCGCTTATACCTTGGGCGGCAGAGGTGGAGGTGTAGCATATAATGAATATGATTTACAAGAAATAGTCCAACGCGGATTATCGCTTAGCCTTGTACATCAGGTACTCATTGAAAAATATGTTGGAGAATGGAAACAAATTGAATACGAGGTAATGAGAGATTTTGAGGGAAACAATGTGATTATATGCAACATGGAGAACGTTTTGGGTATGAAAGTCCATACAGGGGATAATATCGTGGTAGCTCCTTCACAGACACTTAATAATAGAGAATATCATATGCTAAGAGATGCTGCACTAAGAGCAACCACTTATTGCAAAATAAACGGAGAATGCAATATTCAATTCGGATTGAACCCGATGTCTGAGGAATACTGTGCAATTGAAATTAATGCTCGGTTATCTAGGTCCTCTGCACTGGCTAGCAAGGCAACCGGCTATCCGCTGGCATACATGGCGGCCAAGATTGGTTTAGGATATACACTTCCAGAATTAGTAAATAAGATTACAAAGGTAACATCAGCTTGCTTTGAACCCGCTTTGGATTACATGGTCGTTAAGATGCCACGTTGGGATTTCAGAAAGTTTGAGTTAGTAAAGAGAAAATTAGGCACTGCTATGAAGTCTGTAGGGGAAGTAATGGCTATTGGAAAAAATTTTGAAGAGGTGATCCAAAAAGCAATAAGGATGTGTGAAATTGGAAAGGATGGACTTGTATGTAACCGCGAGGATGAGGAAATAATTTCTGAAAAAAAAGACCAGTCTGAAAGTAAGAGTAATTATATAGACACCCCAGTCATCGAAAAAATTGAATATTCATTAATACATCCGGATGACGAAATAATATTTAATGTTGTAAAAGCAATCAAGTTTGGCTTTAGTATAGATCATATATATAAACTCTCTGCAATTGATCCATGGTTCCTAATAAAAATTAAGAACGTTATAGACAAGGAAGAACAGCTCAAAAAGTCGGCTTTTAATATGAACTTATTACTAGAAGCCAAAAAGATTGGGTTTTCCGACAAGCAAATTGGTAAGTGTTGGAGTTTACATGAGGATCAAGTAAGAGAATTAAGAAATAAACTCGGTATAAATCCTGTTATAAAACAAATTGATACCTTGGCTGCAGAATGGCCAGCAAAAACTAATTATTTATATCTTACATATAACGGAACTTTTGACGATATATCATTTACTCATGATAATAATGACAAGGCCATCATTGTTCTGGGAGCCGGTCCATACCGTATCGGAAGCAGTGTAGAGTTTGATTGGGCAACGGTAAACATGGTTTATGGGTTAAGAAGCAACAAAGTAAGTAATTTAGCCATAATTAACTGTAATCCCGAAACCGTTTCCACCGACTATGACGTTCCTGACCGACTATACTTTGAGGAGATGACATTAGAACGAGTTCTTGACATTTATGAAAAGGAAAACCCTGAGGGATTGGTGGCCTGTGTAGGTGGACAAAGTGCTAATAATTTGGTTTCACGTTTAAATAGACACAAAGTCAAAATTCTTGGGACCTCTAGCTTAGATGTTGACAGGGCTGAAGACCGATCCAAGTTCAGCAAATTGCTCGACGACCTAGGAATTAAACAACCTCCATGGAAAATATTTACTAGTTTAGAAGAATCAAAAGATTTTGCCCTTCAAAAAGGATACCCTGTTTTAGTGAGACCGTCGTATGTGCTAAGTGGCGCCGCGATGAAGGTAGTATGGAGTGAAAAACAATTGGAGCAGTTCATTATGGAGGCATCAAGTGTAAGTCCTGATTATCCCATAGTTATTAGTAAATTTTTAGAAGAAGCATCAGAGGTGGAAGTAGATGCTATTGGGAGCCAGAATAAGATCGTGATAGGATCGATAATTGAACATATTGATAATGCAGGAATCCATTCAGGAGATGCAATGATGTGTATCCCTCCTTGGCGGTTAAATCGTGAAACAATGGATACGCTCATAGACTATTCCCTTAAAATAGGCAAGGCTCTTAAGGTAAAAGGTCCTTTTAATATTCAATACCTACTCAAAGACAACGAGGTTTATGTAATTGAAGCCAACGTTCGAGCATCTAGGTCGATGCCATTTGTTTCAAAATTCTTTAATTTAAATTTGATCGAATTAGCTGCAAAAGCTATATTGGATATAAATCTACCTAACATTGAAAATGAGCATTGGTTAAAGAAATCAGGTTTTGGAATCAAGGTACCGCAATTTTCCTTTATGCAACTTGAGGGGGCTGATATAATGTTAGGTGTAGAAATGCAATCAACAGGTGAAGTCGCGTGCTTTGGTAACACATTTTACGATGCACTGTCAAAGTCATATCTGGCGGCAGGATATTCCCTGCCAACTAGTGGAACGGCCTTGGTTACCATAGGCGGGATAAAAAACAAGGAAAAGCTATATCCAATTGTATCCTTGATTTCCACAATGGGATTCAAAATACTGGCAACTGAGCATACTGCTGAATTTCTTAAAAAATCTGGATTCCATAATGTTGAACTCGTACATAAGATTAGCGAACCTACTAGACAGCCCAATATTTTAAACCTTCTTGCAGAGAGAAAGATTAATTTTATCATTAACGTTCCTTCAACTTCAACAATAGAAAAGTACGTAGGAATGTTAGATGATGAATATCAAATTCGAAGAAAATCGGTAGAAATGGGGATTCCAGTACTTACGACAGTAGAAAGTACCATTTCGTTTGTAAAGACTTTAGAGTGGATAAAGAATAATAAACCAACAGTTAGAGCAGTAGAAGAATATTAGCTTTGGTAAAGCAATCTTTTCACATCATCATTTGTCCCTACTAATGAGCCATCCATCGTATACATAAATGCATTATCCAAACGCCAATTCTGTTTATTTAGCATACTGTCTAGAAAGGGAAGTTTTGACTTTGCTCTAAACTCAAATTTTCGGCTACCCGATCTGATATAAAAATCAAGGAATCTGTTAAAGTGAGGAACGATTATCAATTCTAAACTTCTACCAACCCCGCTGCCTGGAGTTCTATTACTTTCAATTCTAGTTAAATCGATTTTCACCCAAACTTTTGTGCCATTAAGTATGCTACCTTCTTTTTTAATAACAGGATGTAAATGACCTGCGATGATTTTTTTCAAACCAGAACCAATCCTGGGTACTGTGTGACCATGTATAAACAAAATATCATCAACATACATCCCCTTTGTAAGCATGAAATTAACACCTTCTGGTAATAGCTGACGTAGATTTCCATCGTGATTGCCGGGTATGATATATATAGTAAATGTCTTCATCAACTCCATAATAAAATAAGGAACATTATTCCATTCAGTCCGAGAAATGATACTAACAGAAGATTTTAAATCACCTAGAATAATTAAATTGTTTATTCCAGTTCTTGATTGAATTGTCAACAACGTCTGTACCAAATACTTTACATTATCTTTTGTATCGACAGATATACCAGCCTTAGTCGCTCTGTCTTCGCATCCTATATGGACGTCAGAGATGGTTAAAAATTTTTTACCGTCTGAAGTCTCAACTAATAATACCGGATATGGATAAATAGGAACACATTTGCTAGACATGCTTATAAGACACTGCATTAACTAATATTATTCAAAAAATTCGTTAATTCAAATCGCTCAATGGCAAGATAATTCAAGTTTCACTTATATGTATGTTCTATCTATTATATAATGATATTTTTTTGACCCAAAATAGTTTTCCCATGAAGCAATGGCATTTAGAGCATGTCGAAAAAACTATTAAAAAATTTATTACTGGTCTCTCAGAAACGGCCAGTATTTGGGAAAAACGACAGCATAAAAGATACGGTACTATTGCGAACTGTTGCAAGCAGGTTGACTATGACTTGAAACATGGCGTTACAATAGACGAAGTAATACTTGTTCTTCAAAAAGTCAAGACAGATGAAACATTTGCTCCTGTTATGCAAAGTGAAAACGCCATGCAAAGGTTTAGTGAGATAGAAAAATACGTGCTTTCATTAAAAAGTCCGCGATCAGACTAAAAGTCAGAATTATTCATATACATTCCTCAAGGTTGAAGGATCCGTAGTTATCTAAACAATTAACTCGGTTATGAATTGTTAACAAAGAGAGTGTAATTAGTTATCCTTGACACTTGAAAATTGTCTGTAACGGGAATTGTAAAGGATGCTGATCCAAGCGGAGGTACATTGTAGGGCTCGGTTTGAGCTTTCCAGACACCAAGTAAGTTATGATCTTTATCTAAAACCGTAGCAATCACCACAGTATTGTTTGAGATGATGTTCATGTTGTTAGTTATTCTGCCATGTATAAAATAAAACCCCAACATATCGGAGCGTGAATTAACGGAGTGTATCTCTAAATCCCTGTGAGTTTCAGCAGAGGTCGAAGTGAACTTAAACAAAGTGGAATAATTTTTGATTTGATCATTTTTGTTCCTATCATAAATTGTGATATCAAATGGAGTAGTTTCCGATGGCTTCAAAGGATGAACCTCTACCTGATTACTATAATTACCAAGAATTGAATTATCTTTGCCAATCAAGGTAGCAATTGCATATATATTGTCTATTGTCTTATTCTCATCGTTCTGAACAATTCCCACGACGTGAAAAAAATCGTTCTCATATTTGACCAATTCATTTTGAATTACTTTTAGACTATAACTTAAATTAATAAATGAAGGTCCTATTGTAAGTTCTAATACAAGTAACGTACAAGTAAATAAGAAAACACAATCGACAAGTTTACAACGAGAAATTTCCTTATTCCTCTTACCATTCACGTGATTATATGCACTTGATGATTAGATTAATCTTGTGTCGTGCTTAAATAGTATATATTTAGTCGGCGGTTTATGGAAGACCGTGTTAATAGAGCAAGGTTCGATGGTATTGTATTTTTACAACAGCGAAAAAAAATGGCTGATACGGGTGGAAAGGGAGAAGAAATTGCACACTCATATAGGAATTATTGATGTTGGGGGTTCAATAGGCCTTGAATATGGTGCTAGCATTCTTACAAACAAAGAAAAAAGAGTGTTTCTGTTACCGCCAAATACTTACGATTTTGTTATGAAGTCACAAAGAACAACACAAATAGTTTATCCAAAGGATTATGGTTACATCTCTGCAAGAACTGGATTGCGAAATGGGTTTCAGGTATTAGAAATAGGTACTGGCAGCGCAGCACTTTCTACCTTTCTTGCGAGTATCGTAATGCCAAATGGACATATACATACATTTGATGTCAATGAAGATTTTATGTCGATTGCGAAAAAGAATCTGGAGAAATCAGGCATGAGTTTCTATGTCACACAACATAAGTATGATCCGGAAATCCTTAGTCAACTTCACGATATTGATTTAGTAATAATAGATTTGGGAGATCCATGGAACTACTTGGACATCGTTCACCCTGTTATGAAAAGTGGGGCCCATGTTGTATGTATATGTCCAACTATGAACCAGCTGGAGATGCTATCTACTCACTTTTTCCGAGGGGGTTTCGTCGATATTGATTGCGTTGAAACTTTTATCAGAAAAATAGAAGCCCGGGAAGGAAAGACGAGACCGTCCATGCGAATGATTGGCCACACCACATATTTGGGATTTGCAAGAAAGGTTCTAAAAGGTGTCTAAAGCATAATTTCAATAACTTTCAGTCAATTATTGCTGTTAAAAAAGGATGATTTATGATAGGAATATGGATTAATCATTATACTGTTTTTGAAGCTTTTCTAATAGTTGACCTCTATTTAGAAAACGGCTTGCTGAAACTTAACCAATAATGAGGATACAAAATAAATTTCAAGAAAAAGTACTCAAATCCGTTAAATCGTGGAGGATCTTTTTTGCCCTCTGATCCCCCTCGATACTGTCAAGTTCTCTTTTTGCAAGCTCTGAATAGTTATGATATGTATTTTCCATAATCTCGATGAAGATGTTGTCTTCGTCATTCTGTTTCACTAAAATATTGAAGAGCCTCTGTTCATTGTTATAGTCTATTAAGTCATCATGTATCTGGTAAGCAATTCCTAATAGCCTTCCAAAGTTGGCCAGAGCATTAATTTGATTTTCATTTCCATTAGCTAATATGGCTCCCATTTTTGCAGAAGCTTCAAAAAGGGATGCAGTTTTGTTTTCAATTACGCTAATATACTGTTCTTGAGAAATTTTACGGTTTTTTACTAGTCTCATCTCCAACATCTCACCTTCGCTCATTCTTATGGATGCCTTGGATAATTCATTTGTGATAAGCGTATTATTGGCTTTAGCGCTGATATTAAGTATGATTCCCAAAATGAAATCAGCCGTTAGAATACTTGCATTGTATCCATATTTAACATGAAAAGAGGGCAAACCTCTTCTTAGATTATCAGAATCAATAATGTCATCATGGATAACAGATTCGGTATGCAATAACTCTACTGCAGAAGACACGGAAAATATATTTTCTGAAACTTTTGAGCTTATGGAATTTATATTGCAGTCAAGAACCGTTTCAGCGGCTAAATTCAGAATTAGTGGTCTGATCCTTTTACCTCCTTGGCAAGCATACTTAAGTGGTAAATAAAATTCAGACCACGAATAGCATTCTATTTCTTTAAACAATGATTGATTTATCTTGATTATATATTCATTAAACCTCTCAACAAATGGGGTAAACTGAAAATCTCTTTCATTCAATAATTATTCCTAGCCTACTTAAATAATCTAATATGAGCTTATTAATGCTTGTTTTCGCTTATTAACAGTGCATAAAAGTGGTATAATATTCTAGCTTTATATTTTGTTAAGAGTACTTGAGGTTTTCTATTCTGATTAAATTCACAACTAAATATATCTCCGATACATTGATAATGAAGTATAAATGTGTTCGAATGTGTAATGATAGATGTATTATTGGTTGTAGTAAACTTGGGATTTGATTTGGGGTCAAATGATTATAATCAAATACACAAATTCCCAATCCGGTTAGATATCAATACTTGACCCACCTTTTAACAGCATAAATATAAAGGCTAATGTTAATTCAATATCGCCCACATGAGTTCGTTTTATGTCATGAATTCAGATTCGGTGGTTGTTAGACAAGCAATCGAATCGGATATACCTAAAATAGTAAAATTACAGGAGGAATCTTTCGCAGATCTAGCTAAAATAGGGAATATCTGGCATCCAAATGAATTACATAGCCATCTCAATATTTTTCCAGAAGGACAGCTTGTAGCCGAGTTGAATGGGATGATAGTCGGTTCTGCTACCAGTTTAATTGTTAATCTTGTCCCACCTTATGCCGAGCATACTTGGAACGATATAACCGGCAATGGTATGTTAACCACACATAACCCGAAAGGTGATAGTCTTTATGGCGCAGATATTTCAACGCACCCAAACGTTAGGCATAAAGGGATTGGGCACAAGCTCTATCAAGGACGAAAAGATGTTGCAATGAAATTCAACTTAAAGCGGATGATTGCAGGAGGAAGATTATATAATTACTGCGATTATGCAAATAAATTATCTGCCTTAGAGTATGCCATGAAAGTTGTCAACTGTGAACTTCATGATCTAGTTTTAAGCTTTGATTTAATTAATGGATTCAATTTTATCAAAATATTGCCCAACTACTTGGATGATGCTCGTTCATTAAATTATGCAAGCTTTATTGAATGGACAAATCCCCATTTTGATGAACACAACAGTTAATGTTACCTCTTTAATAATAGTTGTTAATCTTTTTTATTCCTTTTAGATAAATATTTGTCAGAAACTATAGACCTTTGCTTTTTTTAGAGTAAGAATGGACTTTGTTTTCTATTCTTTTTTGAGACTATCTGGTAGGCAACTTTATAATATTTACTCTCCAGCATCTGAGGTCCAAGTGAATTAATAACGACCGGTGTTTAGTGGTCTATATCTTATCCTCTAAATTGTTTGAAAAATAATTCGGAATCCTTCCTTAATATAAAACTTAAATAACATGGTTAAATTACCATTATTTTCAAAATTTTAAGAGATGTTCTTAGTAAATTTATCTTTTAGAGAACGAGAATATATGTCGGTGTACTAATCTAAACCAATCTTTAAATTAATGTTAAAGAATTTTTTCTTCATCTTGGACTGGGCAAATTACTCTAATTATTAACGTATAAATTTATCTGAAATAGTTATTATGATTAGACAGTGAAAATATAACATGGATGCATATGATTGCATAGTAACTAAACTAGAAATAAGAGAATTTGATGCAAACATTCCTGTCTCCTCCGAAACTAGGTTAAAAATTTTGGAATCTGCGAGATTAACAGGCAGTTCTTTAAATACCCAACCATGGAGGTTTATCGTTGTAGAAAATCAAAATAATTTGAAAAAATTATCTGATGATAGCACTAGTGGTAAATGGGTATCTGGAGCTAATTTTGCAATAATAATAATTACAAATCCCTACTTCCGCTTTCACCTTATAGATGCTGGTAAGGTAGCGCAAAACATGCAACTAGCTGCCTGGAATTTTGGTGTGGGCTCAGCCTTGTTTACGGGTATGTATGAAGATAAAATCCGAGAAGATTTTGCAATACCTTTGGATTATAAGCCAGTTATAGTAGTCGGATTTGGCTACCCGAGGAAAAAAATTACTGGGAAGACTAAGAAGAAAAATAGGTTGCCAATGAATGAACTAGTATCGTTCGAAGAATATGGCAGCTTTACTAATAAAAATCGACCTTGATATGTTTTTGGATTTGAGCAAAAAATAGATGTAAATCCATTCTAAATCTCTTTTGTTCTAAACAATATTATCGTTTATTGCATCTGGGAATATTATGTCTACCTTGACTCAAATCAATACTCAAATAATTTAGTCATGAAATTATTTTGTGAGTGTTACGTATTAATCGTTTGATAAGAATGTTTTTAAAGTGTAAAGGCACAACCTAGTTATGAAAATAAAGACTTTCTGTTCGTTAACCATAATTCCTACTTTAATTCTGATTTTGTTATTACTTTCATCAGTCGATAATTACTTGCCTCAAACTCAAGTATTCAGCCAGTTTCAAAATGATACTGAAATACAGCAGTTGGACGTTAGTCCAATGCCGAATGAAACCACTGCTGTCTTAAATGATACCACACTAATTAATAATTAAAGTAATTAGAATTTGTTTACAACCCTGAATAATAGGCTCTAGTCTCAGACCAACAATCATTAACCTCTCTAAAAAGCATTAGAACCATTAGCAAATTGATAAATTTCAATAACTATTTTGTTTTACAAAAAAATTAGATCTATTTCTTGACAAATTTAACATAAAAGTCCTCTTAAACGATTATGTACTTGTTGTGTTAGCATTTTGACATAATGGCATCGAGTTTGCTAAGATACTCGGAAAGACATAATTTTTTGGTTTCCGAATGCAATTATATACTTTACCGGCTTCCGGAAAACGACTACATCCTCCATGATATGGGATTAAGAATAGTCGTGAAGAATAAGGCATACTCAAGAAGAAATACTCTGGCTGGGAATAAAATAATTAAGATAGATGGTTTATCAACTGATCCAATAGATTTCTGGGATGACAAAAAATTAGAGGTATTTTACTCAAAGTTATCGTTAATCATGATGAGGTTATACGAATTGACACTAATATAACCTCATTAGATTTTGTAAACTAGATTTATTACTCTACTAGTTCCTGTCTGATATGGGGCAATGATGCGATAAGCTAACATTTATTAAATAAAAATTAATCTGTAAGTTAAGATAAAGAATCTCATTAAATATACTTATATCAACGAGATTGAGAAAAACAATTTCGATACTTATTAATCCGTGTGTGGACATGCATAAAGGAATGGTCATCTCATATATTTTCATAGAGATACATCTATAGAGAATACCTGTTTTACTTGATTTATGACACTGTATTACACTAATATTCACCGGTACCACCACCACATTGCAAACCAGCTGTGAGACACAACGTCTTGCAGTACACTACTATTAAAGGAGATGGATAGTCGATAAAATACTGCATCAATCAATTATTAATTGAGGAACGAATATACTATAACTGACTACTGCCTTCTTGATATCCTAATATATAGGAAAATCAACAATGTAACTCGATAACTTGATTTATTATATTTAGAAATAAAATATCGTTTACGCAAAAATGTGTCAGTCGTGGAACTTTATTGAGTTTAGCACGTTATCTTTTAAGTAATTATGATTTTCAAAAAAACCATTAATTCCATCCTGACCAAGGGAATTAAACTTGATTACAAATGTCTTATTGTTATGATTTAGTTCAGTTACAGTACGCGCTTGTGATTCCCCTAGTATACCAACTGGTCCCCCTACTGACACAGTGCTTGCAAGTTCACTATCAATTATAGTCTCATTAAAGGAATTTTCTTCAAAAGTGACTAAAGATAAATCTTCTCTTAAACCAGCCATCGTTATATTCATTGTTTCTTCTGTTATGGGTATTTTTTCCTTAATACATGTAATAGTTACATTCATACTCAGAGAATCAGCATCGGTTTGATCTTTTGTGCTTACTACATGCAAGGTTTCGGGTGAATTTGCTGTGATTATATCCGTTGAGTAAGGATGCACAAAAGAAATTCCACAATTTTTACTTTCATATACTTCCCACGTAGGCTGGGAAAATACGACTGGTACTGACAAAATTGTGATGGCAAAAACATACACGCTCCCTACACCTAGTAGTTCTACCCTCAATTTTTACCTGAATGATTAAGTCATTAAATAATATTTAACTTATATGGGGTTAATGATAATCCTAGGCGAGATGCCACATTATTCTTGTCGTTTATAATATAAAGCAAATCCTTTAGTGGAAGCATTATCGGCTTGGAAATAAATAGAACTTGGGAAATCTTACGATATCTTATTAAAGATGCTCCGGCCGGGATTTGAACCCGGGATCTGCGACTCGAAAGGCCGCAATGCTTGACCGGACTGTGCAGCTTTTTATGCTACTACACCACCGGAGCTTCAAATTGTTTAATTTGTGGATATTATAAAATCCTTTTTATTTCCACGTGAGGGTTAAGCTAATTTAGAGATCAGACCATCCAGTTAAGTCAATTTTAAACATCGAGCCTGAAGTATATTGTCCATCCGTTATGGTATAAATGGGCAAAATTCAAGTACATGTCTATCTTTAATAAAATATTGAGCAAGAGACTAGAACCTCCACAGATAGATTCTGACATCCTAGTATCTAAAAATGATGAAAATAGCATCCGCTTTTTAGAAGAGGCTCTAAATGATGAAAAGAGGTACCTCACGATTCTGACGGTAAAGAGAAATAATCGAACCAAAGACAAATTTGGGTGTAGAGTCCTTTGTCAAGATTGTGAATTATCAAATTGCACGATATTACAACCATTCGGGTATAATAAGCCAAAGAAAATACAGTGCAGCAAGTGTAATTACATTTATTTTAATATGTGAAGTATCCAAAGAATTGGTTTATCCATTTAATATTGTTTAGTATGATCAAATAAGCCTTTTAATTAGTCAGTTCATTTTTTCTTACGAACAGAAAAGATAATTGAAGTATCCAAATAAATGTTAAAGAATGATTTAATAACTGAGCGAAAAAAATTATAGAGCTACTATAACGCTATTCCAAGCACACCCAAAACTATCAAGATTATACCAATTATGGCTAACACAATTCCTAGTATTCTCGCAATTTTTGTTGCTACCGGGGGCAACATACCAGCTACTGCATATAATATTATACCTACTATAAGGACGATTATTCCACCTATTAAACTCATATTTAACTAATGTTTAACAAACAATATTAACTACATATGAAAGCTTTAATAGCAAAGCACTGATATCCAATTTAATAATGTTATCAATTCAATGATTGCGATTTTATCAAGTTAATATTCCAATATGGTCCATGAAGATAAACCATCTTAAGTTATATCCTATTCGACTCTTTTCCGAATGTCAGAGATTAGATTTTGTCTTAAATAATCAAATAATTGATACAGGTATCATCGTCCGTAGGATTCAGGCTATTGTAGACGGCCCTTAATCATAATAATTATCTTATATCTTCATCAAGTCAAGATGAGATTTAGTGAGAAATTCTTAAGAGGATTTAATTTTCGTAAGTTGAGGTGACCGCGGTTTCATCTTTTGTGGGTATATACCGAGGTTTATTATCCATTACAATTTGAATTTGCCATTGTTTACACATGTATCTAGTAATGAAGCGAATACTATGTGATTACGATACATCTTTTTCTATCGATTCAAAATGTTTATTATTGGAAAATAGTTTCAAGTATATTATGACGCTATTAATCGATCAAATTAATAATGAAATTGAAAAACATAGTCTGTTAAAGCATCGGTTCTATCAGCTATGGCAAGAAGGGAAGTTAACCCTAGACCATTTGGCTGGTTATTCTAAAGAATATTATCAACTGGTAAAAACTGTTCCGAGTATTGTCCAAAACATTCTTAATAATAATACTGAGGGTAGATATGAAAATATGATAAAAGGTGCTCTTCAAGAAGAAAAAGAACACATTGATCCATGGGTACAATTTGCCTCTTCTCTAAATGTCCAGGAATACGATTTGACCAATCATATGCCAGACCCGCTTACAAAAGAAGCTATAACTGATCTATTGAAAATTTCAGGTGCCTCTTTTGAAGAAGGTGTCGCAGCTATGTATGCGTTTGAAAAAGAATTGCCTAAAATTAGTGAGACAAAAAGTGCGGGGCTAAGAACATTTTATAATATTCATGATGATGATTCCCACCGGTATTTTGCTATTCATAAAGAAGTTGATATCTATCATGCTAAAATGTGGGAA
This sequence comes from Candidatus Nitrosocosmicus sp., assembly GCA_031177355.1. Lineage (GTDB taxonomy): Archaea > Thermoproteota > Nitrososphaeria > Nitrososphaerales > Nitrososphaeraceae > Nitrosocosmicus. The sequence continues at coordinate 17,003 of JAPSGR010000030.1, forward strand.
AATATTTTGAGTAATTGCTCCGCAATATCAAAAGATAAGATTTTAAACGCAGCGAGAATATCGCTGAAAGCTCAGAATGACTTGTTAGAAGCAGTTCAACAAAAGTATGTAGACGGATCAATACAAGAAATAAAAGAATAAACAAAACCTTTATACACTCATTTCTATGCTAAACTAAAATGAATGGGCCCATAGCTTAGCCTGGTAGAGCGACCGGCTCATAACCGGTAGGTCAGGGGTTCAAACCCCCTTGGGCCCATTAATTATTTGTGTTCATATACTCGAGCCTGTTATTTATCAATGGTCAAGTAAGGCGAGCATCAAGAACTATCATTGAAATTGAAGTGGGGTCGTAAAATTGTTACCATTAAACAAACCCTTTATTAATCTATATTTCACTAAATGGTATTGATAGAAATTTTTACCTCCAATTAGAGTTATATCATAATCATAAACAATTGTGAGTATTGAGAATTTTGCAGTACATCCACGATTCAAGTCTTCAAATTTTTTAGGCTAGATCTTTTATTCTTTTCTTAGGCCATATGATTGTACTAAAATAATCAATTATAGTATAACCTATGCGAGCATCTATAATTATCTTTACCACATACGGACGTCCTCACCAATCTCTTCGAATTTTTATATATAAAATTGTACCAGTTAACGTCATCAATAAACTTTATAGATAGATTTTGTGTTGGAAATCACCTAAATAAAATTATTATATAAAAATGTAGAATAAGTTAAATTGTTTCTCTTTTCTTATTCTGCATGAAGGATAGATATCAGAAATCAAAAGTCCTACCGATACTGTTTGCTACCTTAGCCATGGCGGTTGCAGCCAATATTGCTCAACCAAATATATCATTCGGTCAGGCTGTGGATTTAATACCCATTCAAACCGGAAATGCCACATTGGATAAAGGATTACCCGAGTTTTATGATTGTATCGATGAAAAAATAGATGCGAGCAAGGGAGTCGAAGAAGACCCATATTTTGAAAAAGAACCAACTAAACATGAGGTAAGTACTTGCTACAACGAAGTATTCCTTTTGAATGTTGATGCACAATCAAACGATGATGTTGATGCACAATCAAACGATGATGTTGATGCACAATCAAACGATGATGTTGATGCACAATCAAACGATGATGTTGATGCACAATCAAACGATGAATTAATTAACAGCGATATTGAAAGATTCAATTCTCTGTTTGGGATTGTAGGGTGAGATTAGTAAAATGAACAGTGATACTAATAATAAGAAAATGCTAATGATCATTTGTTTAGCTTTCTCTATGATGATAGTTGTTCAGGTAACCATAGTTGATGTTGCCAACGCCCTAACTAGATACTTTAATTGTACAACAAGAGTAGCAAATAGTAATTCTACATTCTCTATCGATAATGCGGAAGCTTGTTATGATAGAGTCTTCAAAGGGGCATTAGACAACGACAGATACGGCAACCCCTTAGGAAATAGATAAAACAGATGCGCATAAGATGGCAGTCGTGCATTCTTATTCTTGAATAAAATAGCACCAAAATCTCATAGCTTTATAGACTACCTAAGACCGACTTTTCTTTATTTTTAGAATATGATTAATCTTTTAGTAACTAACTATTTATACAATCTAAATTAATACTTCAAATATCAAAGCGATTTTCAGTTTTTATTTTAGTATGTTTTAGTATCAATAATCAAGGTTTTGTCGTATGAAAAGGGAATGCATAAGTAAGATAGGCTCCATAATACACTTTATTTCCAAGGAATTTACTAATCGGTCAATCATCATATCCTAATTGATTTCATTGAGGTATCATTATTAATATGATCTATTTTATTTTCTTATGATCAGAGTTACATTCTGTCCACAACATACTCTGTCTTAATCTCTTACATGATGCGCTAATCTATAGCCTGCTTTCTACCTGTCTCTGAAACATAGATTGTTAGAATTTTGTATAGTATCATAATAAGCATGGATGTCATTAAGTGCAGGTCAATTCCAAAAAGAACTATTCAAATTATATTACTTTTCGGGTATGCAGATTTACAGATAATAATGGACGGAAGGAGTAAATAGTTTTAAAATAGACTGTATGAGCCAAGTCGGAATTTATTCATTATAGATATTATATTGCGATTGAGGAACATAAGTGTACGATAATTTAGAATGATGATTGAAATATTATACGCTAATATACTTTAACATGTATATCTAAGGTGAATAATTATGGTAGATATTGTTTACGGGATGGGTATAACTGACATCATCAGAGGTTTCCCTGCCCATTTTCGCATGCTTACTAAATACATGTCTATAAAGCTTTTTAAATCAAAACCATACATCTATGGTTCTGCAGATATTATCAATGTCTGTAACCTCCATTGTTCACATTGTTATTGGTGGAAAACCAGAAGAAATGAAAAAGATGAATTAAGTGTAGAGGACTGGAGAAAATTAATTAATAATACTTTCAAAAAACACCATGTATACGTAGTCACTCTTGTGGGTGGTGAACCTTTGATGAGAAGAGATGTTATTGAGACTTTTTGTGATGAAATGCCAAGACGTGTCTGTGTGGTAACAAATGGTACATATCCATTACCCAGATTTAATAATCTATACTTTTATTGGGTATCCTTGGATGGTACCGAGCAGATACACGATAGTATAAGAGGGAAAGGAGCATATGCAAAGACAAAGAAAAACATCTTGGACTATATAGGAGGACCACCGAGAAATGGCAAACCTGCTTGGAAAGATATCTGGATTACAATGACCATCAATTCTTTGAATTACAAGACTATAGAAGATTTGGTATTAGAATGGAAAGGAATAGTAAATAAGATTGGATTTCAGTTTCACACACCGTTCGATGATAATGATCCATTATGGCTACCATTTGGCGAGATTAGAAATGAAGTTATTGACAATATAATAAGATTGCAGAAAAAGTATCCAGAATTTGTGATGAACACTGAAAAGCAACTTCAACTAATGAAAGGAACATGGGGTGGAACAAAAACTACTCCTGTTGATTGTCCTTCATGGGCAATTCTTTCCTTAGATCATAAAGGAAAAACGAAGCATCCTTGTTGTATTGGAAGTTCTGATGTAAAAGCACTTAAACCAATATGCGAAAAATGTGGTGTTGGATGTTACTCTATATTGGTGGCTCAGGGTCTAAAAAATTAAGTACGCAATAAATACAACTCTAATACTTTCGTCGTAATAAGTTGGAAATAAAATCAAAATTTTCAAATGTAAGTTTAATAGGTAATAGTTATTAATTATAATGGATGCAAAGCAGTAGACCTTTAGGTGTAACAATAATAGCAATACTTGCCGTTCTCGGAGGTATTGGGTCACTTTTAAGCGGATTTACAATATTGGTTTTAATACCAATTTTAGGTTTAATTTTGGGAGGTATTCTTATAATAATAGGATTAGCATATTTTGCCGTAGCTTATGGGCTTTGGAAAGGGCTAAGCTGGGCGTGGAGTATCACCTTGATAATATCGGTAATAGGAATAATAGTTGGCATTGGTTCTATTATAGTAGGTAATGTTGGAGCAATATTACATGTCATAGTAAACATAATAGTAATATACTATCTCTATCGACCTAATGTTAGGGCATACTTTGGAAAATAATTTTTTCCAAATATTTTTTTTTATTCATTTCATAGGTTATGTAATGTAATTAAGATAAGGTATATTGACCTTTCCTATATTTTGTTTTCTCTCAAATATCATTTTATTTCATAATAATAAATTATATCTCTAAATACATGACCTATACTGCTCCTTGAAATGCTCGCATGAGTCAGCCAAATAATTATAAAACATATTTATAATTACAAGTTCATGAGACCCACAGAATCATTGAGAAGAGATCATGCTCTTATTGAATAAATGGTCAATGCGCTCAAAACAATGTGCACTCTGTTACATTCTGGAAAATCTATACCTAGATCCATTCTCGAACAAACCATTGATTTTTCGACTAATTTTACTAATGTATGCCATCATGGCAAAGAGGAAGAATCTCTTTTTCCTACACTAGAAAAGAACGGTATGCCAAAGGAAGGAGGTCCAATTGCTCGAATGTTATATGACCATAAAATAACAAAGGATCTTACAAACTCTATCATTGATTCAACTAAAGTTTACCTTTCTACGGGCAAATCCACAGCGTTGGTTAATGATATTGGAAAATATATTAACCATGTTTCGCTTCACTTATCAAAAGAAAATCAGAGACTCTTTGTAATGGCAGACATGATATTGGCAGATCAAGAATTGGATCTAGAATCTACTCTAAATAAAATTGAACAAGATAAATTAGTCATCTCTCAAAAATCTCGTAAAAATTATGCGGATTTGGTGAATAATATCACCTTGTCGGAACTGACTTGATCAAACGGCATTTGGAGACCGGTGTTTTATTGACATAAGACTTCAAAGTGCTACTTTATCTGACAAATTTTATTTTGGTGCGATAGCTTGTAGCACCGTTAAAGGTAATGGCGAGCTTGGCGGAAAGAGGGGACCAGCACGGTGGTGAAATAGCTCCTGGAGGACCAAGTCTTGCTAGGGATCTGGTGATAATAGATGGCGGACGTGCAGGAAGCATTGGAAGCAGTGAACCTCGAAGTGAAAGTAAAGACCGTGTATGATAGTTGAATTCAGTGGCGACATACAAATAGTTAAAATGGCTATTAGGCTTTCAATGCCGTTTTTTATGTTCTCGTCGTATTGAATCCTGTACTACGTTACATATTATGTGTTTTTATTCCGTCATCGCTGTATAGGTTATCTCCTCTTATCCTGGTGGTCTATATGTTACTCGGTAAAATTAATATTCAAAATTTAAAATTTTTATTATTTTCGCATTAGTTATCCTGCGAATGAAATTTTAAAAGATCGTTTAAAAAGTTGTAGATTGTTAGATTGCCTTGATGTGCTAATTCAGCCTTAATGTGCTTCATGATTATGCTTGTCTAGTTCTTCTACTGTATCAAAGGCTGCACCGCAGCTACAGTCGAACTTCTTTTTGTTTTCTTCAGACATGGTTAAGTAATAAGTAACAAACTATTTAATTATGATAAAAATAACTCATGCTACCGTCGTGAATCATTCAACAACCTAGAATTATCATCATTATCATCCATTGTATTATAATTTTTGATAGACTATTTGAATAAAATGAATTGCCTTTAATACTTTTAGTTCTATATTATCATATAACAATTGGATTCACACAAATATCATATATGTAGAAATTGTGGCCACCTGAGAATTTCACATAAATATATCGCTATACAGAACGATGATCATCATTGCTTCATTTGTCAATGCAATCAGTTTCGGGGATACGATCTTAAAAAGTGAACCTCAAATTCTAATTATACTCCTCTTTTTTTGAGGATTTTCTTTTAATATGAGAAGAATTAATGCAGAAAAATATAATGAAAAGATTGTAGGATTATTGATTAACCTAAAACAGCTTAGTCAAAATCGAACATATCTCCAAAAAAACTTTTCTTTTTATGTTTTCTTCTGTGATAATAATCATCATCATCGTCATAGTCTTTACCGTAATGGTATTTCTGGTAGTGATCATCGTCGTACCTATTTTGCATGCTACTAATCTTTTCTAATTCGCCTCGATCAAGCCAAACCCCTCGACATCTAGGACAATGGTCAATCTCTACACCATTTTTAGTACTTAACATCATTTCCGTCGTACAATTTGGACATCTTAAGCTCATTGACAGAATATAACTTTTAAACTATTTAACCTTGCAGTAATCTGAGGTATTCTATGAAGTGAAAACATAGGTAATAAGTTTAGCAAAACACTTAATTTCAATTGAAATCGACTACGCTGTTTTCGTGTCCATGAACATCAAATCTTTAGTAATAGTATGCTTGAAATTTAACTTTTCTCTATACATGAGATGGAGAATTTACACTTTCATTAATGTCATTGAGGAGATAAATGATCCTAATTGAGCACTTCTTTAGAGATTTGCACCCTAAATGAAAAATTCGTTCAGTTTTGGCCGTCTGAACTATAGCAGATTATTGTTCGGCGACTAATACTTTCAACACCGCTTTGATTAAAAAGCGTGCAGATGTCCACCCGTTACGCATACCCTCTCTATTGATTGGATCATGTTGACTATACAAATTGAACAAACTATTTAACACAATTACGTTATCTTCTACCTGAGGTTAGATCATTTGTACCACATCATAGAAAAGCTTGTTGCTAAAACTTATAATCACTTATCTGACTATTTACAGTATATTTGTAGAAGATAATATTGCAGAATTAAGCTAATTAATTCTAATATTGTTTATTGGAAATACTAAAATATGAGAACATTCTTTATACTCGCTGTAATTTTTTCCCTTATAAGTGCCACTTCATTTTTGGCTCTTTCACATGGAAACAGTATTGTATTTGCCGTCTGTAGCGAAATTACTGACCCCAAGGTTTCATGCCATGAACAGTATAATAGCCGTTCTAATGTTGAAACTACTACCAGTACTACCAGTACTGACGATGAGGAAGAAGAATCACCGTTATTATGTTCAGACCTGAAGTGTACCTTAGGAGAAGAGTACATGTTAAGTCCTGATACAAGCTTAAAAGACAGCCCATTCGACTTACTAGACTATTAATTTAGACAACGAATACACCCTCTCAGGGAATTTAATAATTATATATTTTTTTAGTAGAAAACAGATCAAAGGACTATATATTCCCTCAAGTCAAGACTGGTTCTTGGTTATTGATAATTTGCATTAAAAGATATATTTTAAGGTCAAACTATTACTGTTTCAAAGGTATCACGCGTATTAAAGTAAATGTGATTTCAAATAATATATATTATTTTGAAAAAGAAATGCTCTTAAATTTTTGTTGAACGAAGCATCTAGAAAATAGAAAACAATAGTTAAAGCTCTACTTGAAGTCATTCACAATTATTTTCTTCTATTAATCATGGCCAGTCTCTTAAAACTAGATCAGCTTGAAATATTCTAAAATTCTGGAACTGAAAAAATTGGAAACTAGTATTATATTTGTAGTCTACAAAAATCATATCTGATGACTTGGAGAATCCTCTTCTTTATCGACTGCTCTATAAGGAAGATATATACGGTTTTATCAAATAGAAAAATCTTGTTAAACT
>JAPSGR010000091.1 GCA_031177355.1 Candidatus Nitrosocosmicus sp.
TTATAAGCTAAATTAACATTAAGACATATGATTGTTTTCTATATTATTGAATTATAGTAAAAACTGAAAAAACACTTTTATTCTTTACGTTCGTTTAAGGCTATTCCTTGTCTAGCGTGAGAAATGAATAGGACTCTTTAACTTTGTTTGAGGTGTCTGAAAGGAATTGATCTCTTATAGCTTTTCCATAAAATACAATATCTCTAGATAACATCTCTATTCTCAGAATGGTTTTTTTATTTGTGATATTGCCAGCCGAATCAAAATCATCGGAACTTGTAGAAATACCATAAGGCATACTCCACCCGTAGCATTGTCTTACTGCAGTTCTCATTTGCTCCATTACTGTCAGGCCTTTTTCATGTGATGCACAAATATATCCAAAAGTTTTGCCCGAAAATTCTTTCCAAAAAAAGTCCAAGAAATTCTTTAATACTCCTGACATTGAACCATGATAATCGGGTGAGGTCAAGATAATTGCATCTGCCCATCTGACAAGCGAGTTAGCCATTTGTAAACTTTCTTTTTCTGACACTTGAATTTCGTTTTGATCTAAATTGGGTTCATAAATTGGCAGTTTGTTTTTTCTAAGATCAAATAGATTTGTCTCTGCATTATAGTTATCTTTTGCTATTTTTAAAGCCAGATTCAATGCCTTAAAACTATAGGAATTGTTTCTCATGCTACCTGCAATTCCCAATAATTTTATCGTCATGAGTTTTTTTTCATGCGTTTATTATTTGAATATTTAGATATAAAAAAAAGGAGATTAGCTATTATAGTTCTCTGCGCACTTTACTATTTCTTTAGTTGATAAATAGTCTCCTTTATCATATGCTCTTTCAAAGCAGGTGGTGAGCAATAATTTACGTTCTTGTTTGGTTACAGTGTTTTCATTGTAGATTTTTGTTTCACTGTCATTATCTCTGTCATCATCATCATCCTTGTCTCTTGCATCATCATCATCCTTGTCTCTTGCATCCTTGTCATCCTTGTCATCATCATCATCCTTGTCTCTTGCATCCTTGTCATCCTTGTCATCATCATCATCCTTGTCTCTTGCATCCTTGTCATCCTTGTCATCATCATCTTGTGCATTTGTAGATGATGATGATGACTGTATGGGTGCAAGGGTTCCGCCATTAGTATTGTTATCGACTACTCTTACTACGCCTACGCTTTCACCCTGGTCAGCTACTCCTGTTTGAGGACCCTCTGGAGCTGCTGTTGCTATTGGTGCTGCTGGTGGTGCTGCTGTTGCTTGTTGTGCTGGTATTGATGATACCGTCGATGGATATCCTTGACTTTGTATTGGTGTTTGAGCTTGATCTGATGGAGTTGCAGGCGTAGGAGCAGCTGTATTAGTACAGCTATCGGCTGAGGAGGATGCATAAACATATGTTTGCATGAAGTTGACTACACAATCTGCGTTTTGCATAGCAGAGTCCTTATTTGGATCGCTTGGTGAGGTATATATATCAAAATTATTGTTATAATTTACCAGATCACCGGTAGCTGCGCTAACCAATTTTACAGATGAATAATTAACTGAACTTAAGATTAGTAACAAGAACATTGCAGATATGACTGTGGAAGTTACTTTATTGAAATACATGTTATAATTTTTTAGTGGATATTCTTTATGAGGATTGTTTTTAATAATTATGTACGTGTTTTTTTCTCAAAACTATAATTCAATTCTAATAGAAGATTGATTGTAGCCTTTTTGATTGATTTATTGTTTTAATTTTTGTCATTGCAGCAGCATCGGTAACAAAAAGAGATATCTTGAATGTTTCAATGCAGTTCTAGTATTGATAATTCAAATCCATACGAGCCCAAACAACCTATTAACTTTAAATCAATTTACTATGACAAAGAATCAAAAGTATGATAGGTAACTATTTTATCGGTATATATACACAAAGATTGGTTTTTTTTCTTGATGTGTGTGCGTGAATGTATATATCCAAAGACTAGCTCAATTTAGAAACTATATTAATCTAATATATGGCTGCAAAATGCAATATTAAGAGCAAGAGCAACCAATCTGGGAAGATAGCTAAGTAAACCACTTGTTGCTTTCTTTTTATAGTTTAAATATATATATGGTTGTGGTGGTGGACGTTGAGTCGGTCAAAAAAAAGTATTTGGACAGACTTGCGAACCTGTTTGAAGCAGGACAAATAGATCAAAATACTGTTATTCAATATCGCAATAGAGGGCTAAAAGTTTATGATGCAGTCAATGACTTGAATTGTCCTTATCTATCAAGAGTGATTCCATATGTAGTAATTGGTGCTTCAGATAGCTTTGTAAATGATTTAACTGTTCCTTATCAAGCCACAAGCTTTATTGCCGCAGAAGCCTTCTCACCTAATAGTGGAACTTTTGTTTTCAAGCTTTTAGGATTAAAAGGAGGTGGTGTCACAATACTTACTGGTGGCAGTAGAAAACTTGGAGATAATGTGTTTGCTTCTTTGCACAGAATAATTGTAGGTAACAATGCTATCATAGTTACAGTAAATAATATGATGGAAAATCATACTCAAATTTGGTCATGGGATTTTTTTGGAAACTATCTAAGATCAGAACATCCAAAAATCTATGATGAGCTTTTGAATCTTTCAAAGAGATTTGTAAATTCGGATGATTTTTATTTTGTTATATCTGTTAGGTCGCTTGAAAGTGTATCTAAATCGCGTTTGCTGGAATTTTATGAAAAAAATGAAATAGCAATGCTGAATCCAAAAAATAAACAAAGAGTGGTTATTTTGACCACCGACATTATACATGAGACTCTTTCAAAGGTTATCAAAGAATCCGATCTAATTTCGTATGTTTGTACTGGAGAGAAATTAGATATGGGCAAGGGCCTTCAAATTCTAAGAAGGGATTATGGTATCAAATACTTGTTAAATGATGGGGGTAGAAAGATGTCCGAATCTATGAGACAAGATGGATTATTGGCAGAAGAAAGAATAACTTTGGAGCCTTTTAGCCTTGCAACATTGAAGCATAATATAGATGATAGCTGTATTCTTGGCAAAAAGGGCTTGGGAATAGACGGTTCAGAATTAAAAGGTTCACTGCTGCTGGATTCTATTAGAATCGGCGACGAGAGGGCGAATGTATATGTTTATCCTCTTTCACTCACTCCTTCTCCATCTCACTCCTTCTCCGCCTCTCTATCTCTCCTTTGATGAATCCAGTTTGGTAAAAGATAGGTTTTTTGTAAAAAGAGGATATAGTAGGAAGAAGAGCGAGATGAGAAGATGTTACAAAGCATACCTATTGATAAGGTGATGCCAAATTGGCTAAGCCGTGCATTTTGTTAACAACTTGTAGCAAAGGGTGTACTATTTTTTGCAATATTCGCCCAAGCTCTAACTGCCTAAAATACAAGGTTTTCCAATTTTATATAATTAAAAAATTCATTAGCCGCTTCGATTAATGATATCTTTTGCTTTTCGGATTTTCTTTCAATTATTTTTCTAATTAGCAAGAATTGATCATATCCAAAGCCCCATATTTCTAAGCAGCCTAATGTCAAAATTTGATCTTCATAAGCTAATATTCTTGACTCTAAAGACTTTAAGATACGCGTTCCTTCTGCTATTTTACGCTCTAGCTATTCTACTTCTGATTGTAACAACAGGTTTTGTACTGGTAACGATTGCGCTTTCAAATACTCATGTAATATATCATGGACATCATATCCTAGTCGATAAAATTCGTAGATTACTTTTGCAAAGACTTTGATATCTTCTATTTGGATGCCGTAAGTGGCGTATAGCTCTTTTTTAATTTAGAGAACCAATTCAAATATCCCTCTGTAAGTCTTTTTTTCTCGTATAGACGACCTATACTGACATGCAATCTCTCATGCTCTGATTTTGCCTTTTCTACCATTTCTTTTAGATTTTTGTAGTCATGCTGGCATTTCACAAACTCTTTTTTTAGATTTTCTAAATATGAAGAAATAACTGAAACAAAGGGAATTTTTAGATCTTTGGGGTGACTCGTATATGCAACCCAGGCGGATTGGTATCTGGTAGGCTATCGGCTTAAGATAAACTGACTGATACTGCTTGTCTATCACTAGTGATTTTATTAGGCGTTCGGTTTAGAAGTCATTTCTATAGGGGTTTTTTACTTGATGTGTCGTCTACGATGTCAGGATATATCTGTATTTTACTTTCCTTGTTGCCATTACTGTTTTTTTTTGATCCTCTGCGTCTATTATCTCGTCACTATAGGTGAAATTTTGCAGATCTTTGGCCCTACTTAAAAAAATTAATGGCATTGCAGCGTGTTCCTTACAAATTTATCTAATTCTATTATTTATTTTATAATATCCATGGGAAGTCTCTTAAAATCAGCAGACTCTGTAAGGGTTGGTTGACCAAGTAGTTCTTTTTACCTCTAGGACCAAACACGCTTGAGCACACTCTTTAACTATAAAACCACTCTTGCGGATCTCCTTTGTATATTTCCTGATTTCTTTCAAATCATATAGTTTTAACTTTTGCTTGTATTCTTTAACTGTATTAGAAACTGTACCTGTTGCAACATGTAAATTCTCTGCTATCTCGGACCTAGATAAACCGTTGATATAGTAGGTGATTATCTTATCCTGTAGAATATTATTAATCAAAATAATATGCTTACTAATCTTCTATATGTAGCAATAGAGTATTTAAGTCAAAATTAACCCACTGTCATTTCTCTGATAAAAATGGTCATTTTGGCCTAAAAAACCGTCAATTTCGTGTTTGGCACGTGT
>JAPSGR010000031.1 GCA_031177355.1 Candidatus Nitrosocosmicus sp.
AACAATTTCTACAACTTAATCCATTTGATCCCACGAACGTTTAATATGATTCATCTCACAAGCTAGATTATAACATCTCTATTTAATAAATAGATAAAAAAGAATTTGATTTATTGATATGGTTCAGGTTCGGGATTTGGTTCGGGATTTGGAGTAGGTTCAGGAACAGGCTCAGGAGTAGGTTGGGGCTGGGGGTCCGGAGAAGGGTAAGGCTCAGGAGTTGGAGGAGGTTCAGACATATTTTTAGATAAAGTACAACTACCGAAATTACTGATTAAATTATTTTCCATTGTCTCTATCAACAGTCACTAATATTTTTGCTTTGTTACTACAAGTATCGGAATATAGAATTAAGTATCTATTAATTTAGTTGATAGGTAGAGCTTGCAATCCAAATTGGATTAAGGTATATAAGGTATGTTATCTTTTAAAATATGTCAAGTGAAACGAGTTGACTGGTAATTTTATTAAAAACACCACTAACCCGACACACGACCAAATATTAGTAAATGGTAATGCCGACGCCGGCTCCGATGCTTGTGATGAGTTAGAAAATAGAAACAATAATCACTCTTATAATACTTGTATAAAATACTATGGTAATAAAGGACAAACTGATAAAGAATATAGCGACGGCATTTCTAAAGAACTAAAACAAACACGAATATTACTAGCAGAGTCTGAACCGGAAATACTATTATTATTTAAGACTTACCTAGACTCTTTGGGTATAGAATCAGTAACGGTTGATGATGGAGACAAAGCAGTAGAGGTTTTTCTTCAAAGTAAGAACAAAGGGAAGCACTACGATGCGGTTGTTTTAGACACGCATTTAAAAGGAAAAAAGGGTTTGGATGCAGCAAAAAAAATTCGCGAAAATGACCACTCTCAAAGAATAATTTTGTTAACAACTAGTATGAAGGATCAGTTATCTAAAGAAACGCTACGATCTACTGCTATAGAAGAAAAAGACATCTTGGTGAAGCCGTTTAAACTTTCTAATTTTTACCGACTATTGACTCAGTAAGATGCTTTGTATCAAGAGATATTAGAGTTATTCATCCTATTTATGTAATTTTTATTAATATGAAAAATTAAATAGATAAACTATGATTTATTAATTAACTTATTACAGTACTATTTGCAACATAAATACACACATTCATACTTATCTCTTCTACAATATCTTCTACAAGTCGTCTTTTTCTCGGCTACTAGATTTGCACAAGTAAGCATCTAGATTATAGGCTAAATATTTATAGATAATACACTTGTCTTTTAGGTATTTCATTTATTCGATCAAGTTCATTGTTTCTGTAATTTGGAAATTGAGCATATTGACACTGATTTTTGTTTGTAACGATGATTCATGCAAACGTATTCAGGATTTACTATAGTTGTATATTCAATAGGTAATTGATTAGAATTTCGTAATTGCGAATTCATTGGTCTTTGAAGTTTTAATATTAATCTCTTTATTTGAGTATTCTTTTAGGTGAAATTAGGTTCGATAGGGATTGGCCAATTATAAAATATCTTCATAACCAAGTTATATAACAATTAGATGATAAATGCAAGCTATAACGTTCTTACAATAATATTTTTGTCTGATCATGGATTGAAAATAATAAACTAAAATTTTAAGAAGAGAAAGGAATCTAAACTCTTTAATTTAAATCTATTAGAAACCTATGTTAAACCATAACTCAAGAAGTACTGTCATGATATTGCAAAAATACAGATTCTAGTTTATCCTTTCACTATCAGGAGAAACCTCATGTTTTGCTTTGATCCTTTTGCAATTTCTCTTTTACATCGGCATTTTCTTCTGCCTCTTTTAAATTGCCTATCAACTTTTTATCAGCATCAGAGTCGTTACTTGTCCGTTTCCAAAATTTTCCCAATTTTCTAAATAGCATAGAATCTTTCAATCTATTATTCATTCATATTATACACGAACTTGCATATAAAGAAAAGTGACAGGCAAATCAATTAGCAAGGTATAAAAATTCTATTAATCAAAAGTTTAGGAAAGGAAATGTCAATATTTGCGATCATATTTTTGTCTCAACAAAATTGATCTTATATTTACAATTTAGTTATCTGGATATTTTCATCCAATAAGGTTCTATTATTTACCAAATGAGAATATCATACTTAGGCATTTTTTACAATACATTGATAAAGACATATTAATAAAATTCTTAATTTAGGCAGATAAATAGTTGTTGAAAGAAATTATTAGAATCAACTTGCTTAAATCAGAACCAATTCATATTATGTATAAATATTAACAACATCCTAGATGGAGAAGTACATGACCATGATATCAATTTGCAAAAACTTGATTGGCTTCAATCATCCGAGTCGAATTTTCTAAATAAAGCAATATTCGACTATTAATTCAGTAACATCACCGATATTAGTAATACGGTCCCAGATGTATCAAATGGAATGTATCGTATTTTATAACTATAGGGGAATTACAGATCATTTATTGCAAAAATATAATTCATAAGAACACTATGAATGATGCAAAAAAAAATTTAGTAACAATGAGATCATCTCAGGGCATTTTACTCCGAATATTGATGATACAAATGGACAAAAGCTAAACCACAGCATCTGTTAATTTTCGTTAGAAACATTTTAATGAAATTAAATTCTGGAACTCCAATTAAAATAATTGAGCATTACCAATTATAAATGATGGTGATCACTGTTCTATGTGATCGAATTAACTAAAGTGGATAGAGAAAATAAAGTGTATGTGAATGACAATGCCATTATTATTGATAAAGAGGCTATAACACCTTCAGAATTATTGGAACTGTCAGGTTTTTCTTCTCTGGTTTATGACTGCTATTTAGAGCAGAATAAGGATGAAGAAAAGGTAGACAAAAAGAAGAAAGGGAAGGAAAATAGACCATTGAAAGAAAACAAGAAGATAAACATACAAACTGGAATGCATTTCAATGCAATACTCAAACAACAACAGCAATAAGTATAATTTGTATTCCGGCATTTACATTTTTAATACTTAAAGATGTGAATTTACCAGATTATATGTTTGAGAATGAATATGTCCGGCTTAAATAGTTTCATGCAAAGGTTACAGCATGCCTATAGATCCAGAGTTTCCAAAGAATCATGTAGTAGTGGGTAAACATGCAACATCTGATGGGGCCTATTCCCACTTCGTATGGGGACCAGGTAGAAAAGATGCGGAATCATCTACAAATAAAGAAGTTCAAGATGCTTACAAAGCTAGAGGAGAGGAGTATGTACCTCTTGGTATCCATGGGACATTTGTCGCAGTAGACTGGGATTCTTGTATTTCAGATGGAGCTTGCATAGAAGCATGTCCAGTCCAAGTATATCAATGGTATCGCTCCGAACAAGATGTTCCTGCAGTAGAAATGATAAATGCAGTGAGCGAAGGAACAGGAGACGATCAAAATAGAGATGGTAGAAAAGATTATACCGATAAGCCAGATCCAATCCGAGAGAGTGCATGCATATGGTGCATGGCCTGCGTGACTGTGTGTCCTACCAATTCTATCAAGGTGGATGAAGCCAATTTACCAGTTCATGAAGACCAAGCACAGAAATTTGTCGATAGTTAGAATTGGCAGTATACCAACAATATATAACACTTTTAACTCTTTATAATATTTTACGGGGTTATCATTATAAGATTAATGTGGGTAATTGAAAAATCATAAAATGAGTTCTCTATATGTAAATACTAACTATTGTCCCTTAGTGTAACAACAAGACAGGCAAATCTACATTACCAATTATCTTTCTTGTTTCGCTGAACAGGGATTTAATCCATGAATCCATATGAGAGGACGATATAATAAGCAAATCATACTTTGATTCTTTTGTTTCCTTTACAATTTCGTCTACGACAAATCCTGACCGAATTTTATAAGAGATTTTATTCCTAAAACCATTGTTTTCAATTTCCTTGATCTTGTCTTCCATTAACGTTACAATATTGCCTTTAATACTGACAGAATAATTTTGACCTTGTATACCTGAATTAGTAGTGTCCATATTTTTATTTGATACATCAATGTAAGAGTTTTCCAATTTATCTATATTTCCAATTATTTGAAGAATAACAATTTCAGCTTTCGAAATGTTAGATAAATAGACCGAGTAATTGATTGCTTTGTCTGAAATCTTACTTCCGTCATAGGTAACTAAAATCTTATTAAATGGATGAATCCCTGTTTCAATTCCCAATTCAATATTATTTCTAACAGGAATGATTTCATTTTGAGACTTATTAAGGTCTCCTGAAGTTAATATATTTGATTTTTTTGTAATAGTAGATTCATCATCTTTAACCATACTGTCCTCTTGTCATCATCTTATTTATAGCAAGGTGATAAATTATGGTTTTATATATCCTTGCAGTATATTATTTGATAATTCAATAATTCACTTGATGAATGTCCTGGCGATAATTTAAACAAGTAGTGGAGTGGAGTAGTAATATTTCTGCGCAACCAGATTCATGAATCAATATTTTTCATGATAGTTGTGACAATTGTATTATCTGTTACTTTATTGTATATTAACCATCAATGCTAAACATTTAGCAACTTTTTTATTCAAAGATTATTGTCTATTTTTTATTTGTTTAGAGTTTATATTAAAAGTTAGATTTGCATACAGAATAGTCAGAATACCTTCTTAAGGACGGAAAATTGGCTTAATTAATAACTTTAGGTATAAGTATAATCAGATAGACTTTAAATTAGATCGTTAAATATACCGTGCTTATACTTAAATACTAACTCTATTGCTTCAAATCTAGTTTACCACTCCTAGCAATTTAACCTAATTTCAGTACTGTAATTTTTATACAAAGTCTATAAAATACCAATTTTGTAATTCGGAGCATTATAATCATGAGCCCCATTCTCTTGTTGCAAAATTACCCTTTCTGAGAATTAGGAGTATATTTGTCCTCATTGGCTTTTATAATATAGACTAGGTAATATCATAAAATGAAGACGAGGCGCGATTTTAAAAATAAGTTGACAACATTTGCCCTATACTGCTTATCATTCTTTTTGATTGTTGTTGGATTAGTATTTACCATGCATTGGTTCATGTGGGCTTTTTATGTGATGTTTCTTATGTTAACAGGAATGATGTTTATGGCATTTGGTGGATTCCTTTTGTTTTGGTTGTATATGAACAAATTAGCCTATTACAATAAACCTTGATAATTTTAAGTTATTTTATTTATTATATTTTCCAAATGTTTAAAAATAACCTTATGCAATATTACATCCTCTTTATATACTCTATCGAGTGAATATGTTAGTGTATAGTAATATACTTGTAAGAAAAGATTATCTATTCATTATAATGTTTTTGTCTACTCTGATTTTCTCAAGTACAGCATTCAGTAATTATAGTAATAATGTCGCCGTTACTAATATAGTAAATGGTCAGATAAATCCTGATCAAATCAATTCTACCATTACCACAGGCATTGTGAACACACAGGATATCCCATTAGAGAAAGTCCGTGTTGGAGATATTGAAATGGGGTATAAAATGTTTGGTAAAGGTGAACCTATAGTACTACACAACGGTGCTTCTGATAACATGGATGCCTGGAACCCGGTCCTTTTAAGCATTCTTTCTTCCAATAACACAGTAATTTTATTTGATAGCCGAGGAATTGGAAATACAACTGTAGGTACCGAACCATATTCTATACAGTTACTTGCTAATGATACCGCGGATTTATTGGATGCTCTTAAAATACAAAAAGCAAACGTTCTTGGATATTCTTTAGGTACATTTATAACCCAACAATTTGCAATTTCGTATCCCGATAGGGTCAGTAGTATAATACTTATCGCTGGATCATGTGGTGGAAAGGATGGTATACCTAAACCAGCTGAGTTCTATAAACTGCAAGCCAATATTGTAAACAAAACTCTAAATAATGAAACTATTTCTAATGACGAATTTAAAACTCTTATAACCGCCTCTTTAGGTTCAGGATGGATAAAACTATATCCTGAGTCTGCCGAGATTCCAGAAAACATGACATTAACAGCAGCAAAGCCTGGTCTTTCACCAGAAATGATGAACAAACAGAACAATTTGGGGTTGGCTTGGGAGGCAACCAATTGGGATGGTGCTTGTGACGACCTTGTGAAAATAGCCAAACCATTGCTCATCATAACTGGGACGGACGATAATTACTACATGCCAAATGAAAATGCTTTGGTCATCGCCAGTAAAGTCCCAGGAGCCTGGTTAGTACAAATAAAAGACGCGGGTCATGCAGTTCCAGATCAATATCCTGAGCAAGTCGGTAAGATCGTACAAACATTCCTGTCAAGTATAAAATAATTAATTTACCGAATTGAATAATGAATGTATTATCTAATTATTTTTCTTTTTTATAATGCAGACCCTGGATTCAATTCAATTCAATTCACTTCTTGAGTTAAAAAGAAGGTGCTAAGTGATGGATTTGAACTTGTTATCGGTTGATGTTGTATTATCTATTGACCTTTATATTTGATCACCTTTTATTGATTAGTTCATCTATTCATGTGCTAATAGTAAAAACTTTGATTTTTATTGTACTTCTCTAATCTTACCTGTTCTTATATCATAAATAAATCCATTAACCGAGGTAATATTAGAAAGAAAGGGAGAGGAACGGATTTTTTTAATTTGATTCCTAACATTTTCTTCTATGTCGCCAAAAGAATGAAATTTAATATCAGTTGCATCTGATTTGTACTTTTCTGAAAGTCTCCTTTGCAAGTCTTCATCCTTGAAAGTAGCCATTCCACACTCTGTATGATTTATTATAAAAATTTTTTCGGTACCTAATAATTCATGAGAGACAATAAGAGATCGCAGTGCATCATCTGTCACTATTCCTCCAGCATTCCTGATAATGTGTGCTTCGCCCACTTTTAATCCCAGTACTTCCTTTATTGAAATTCTAGCATCCATACAAGTCAATACTGCTATCTTTTTTGAAGGATGAGGAGGCAAATTTCCACTTGTGAAATTTTCAGCATATTTCTCATTTCCAAGAATAATTGACTCGATATCAGACATAATATTCCTAATGTTTTAAAATTAAAAAATGTTTTGAAAAAATGATTCTGTCAATATTCATACAAGCAATCTATCGAATGCGGCTTTAGTGTATATGTTGATACATGACTTCACTTTTTAAAAATTAGCAAATATTCAAAATCTGGATTATCTCCAATTTTTTGATAAGAGTGATTGTTTGTTTATATTTCCTTTAAATTAATAAAAATATGCCTAGATGTTCGTAACTTAGTATGTTGAATAACTTTCTCAAAGTTAGTAAATTCATGAAGGGATAGATTTAAACTAGCAGGCAGTTAATTGCAAAAACACATGTTTATTCAATCAATCAATTAATCAATCAAATAATGCTCAGAAAGAATTTGTAAGCCATTTCATCTTATAACAAGTTCACTTTGGCTTGAAATTGATCCTATAATAACTTTTGAGGTTTACGAAGCATTGGAAAAAGAGGAGGAAACTTATCCACCTCGATGGTCCCCAGTAATTCAAAACCATGACGTTGGTAAAAAGAAATGTTCCTTGGATTAGAGGATTCAAGGTATGCCAACGAGTTGTCTTTATCAAAGACTTTAGATGCATATTTCATGAGGATGGAGCCGAACCCTTTACCGTGGTAAAGTGGATCAACTCCAAGAAGAGGTAGGTACCAATGAGGTTCATTTGGATGAAATGAACCCATTTTTTCAAACACCCTCGGAAGAATGTTCTGTGCCTCTTTTGATGTGGTACTACCTATGAGGTCAAGCAGCCTGTTAATGTCAGGTTCTATATTTGGAGGTAACCAAAGAGCAGCTCCGGAATAATTTCCAACATAGTGGGCGGTCTTATGGACAAAAGCTCTTCCTCCAAAAGCCTTGGCAAAATTAGTAAAATGCAAAAGGTATTTTTGTGGGTCGGGCCATACCCAACGCGTGGCCGGATCAGCTCCAAAAGCCAATTTTAGAGCATCAATAACAGCATCTTGTTCTGATTGAGTTGCAGTCTTGACTTGTTGGACGGACATTGTCTATCAATGTATGCTAATGGTTATAACTTTTTATCAGTGATTGAGTTGCTTGAAAGTCAAGAAAAATATCTGGAATAAATTAAACATGGCCAAATCAAAACAAAAAACAGTGATTATGAATAAGAGTCGGTTCAAGTTTGAATTCGGTAGTAATACAATAGTGCCCTTAGCAAATAATATTTGATAAAATTTCAATATATCTCAATATAGTGAATGACAGGTATAAAGTGCGGGATTTGAAAATCTTGTTCTGTTATCGTAAATAACCTGAAGATTGTTAATTATATATTTTAGAGGGTTATTGCGTCGAACAAAAAAAAGATGGCAATATTCAAACTCTATACTTTTCAATGCCCGCATAGGCATTAATGTTATGAATTTGAAATATTTCTGGTTCTGGAGGTATAGGTATATTATGTTTTTGCATGGCTGGAATCAGTCTATTACTCACAAAATTATTCAGGTCCTGCTCTGAGTTCCATACATCGGCAACATTCGTTGAATTGCCTGACTCGTCAAATGCAGAGGAGTGAATTATCAGTCCTGAAGGAGGATTGTGTTCCCAATCAACTTCTTTTTTCAGGGTTTCATACATCTGTTTCGTTATATTATTTGCTTTAAATATGACCAATACTGGCATACTATAACCTTCTCTTATTACAGAATATAAGATTTACTATCATCAAGATTGAACACCCTTTCATGTGAATCTTCTTCACGGATTAGTTATCTACTACATTATAATTTTCATCAATTATAGAAGCATTATCTGAAAGGAATTTAGTTACACTTATGTTATCATTACGAGGACTTTGATTTTGTCGTACATATTATCTCCTATTGGTACAGTAACTCTTATCGCTTTATGGTAAACAATTTGGTTGAATTAGCAAAAGAAGCTATTAATATTGTCAATGAAAGATCTGTGAACAAACAGTATAATTATGAGGCCAAATAGAACTTGATTTTTTATTCCATTCCTAAATAATACTTTGAAATATTTTATATCAAAGACTATTGATGATACTTCTAATTGTTTCTGCATCATCGCCACACCTAGACTATTTCTTATCTTTTTGAGCGAATTATCTACTATATTTAACAGGTTCCAAAGCAGATATAACAAAAAGACCGAAATGCAAGATTTAAACCTTCATGACTTGTATGAATCTATACAAAGATTGATTAATTGATTGATTAATGAGAAAAGCCTCCAGATTAGGTTAATAGTCAGAGTAATTGCAGAAAGTATCAATCAAATAGGTTCTATAACAGACTACACTTAACGGGTGTATAAGGCAAACTATTATGTATCAAATAGTTGGGAGACAACATTTAATTCATAAACATTATTTATAATTGTAAACATTTGCAAGTAATTATTACCTCATCATATCTCCAATTTAATAAATAAATATTCCTTGAACTAATAACGAACGAGTCACATAAAGGTGCCGATCAACATCGCTCATTATCAAAGATCTTAATAGTTCATTTTAAGTAGAATAATCAGAACTAATCCAGTAAAAAAAACTTTTAGAAAATCCTTTTATAATTATTTTATATAATAGATATGTGGATATGGTAATAGCAGGTGGAAATATACAGAAATCAGAGCCGGACAACAGAACGCTCGCTGTATCTCCATCTAGCAATAAAGTATTAGCAAATAACCATCCGTGTTCTGCAACAAGTTGTATAGCAGAGGCTATTTCAAAATGTACACTGTGCTCAGAATATTATTGTTATAAACACGTGTATGTACATGCTCATCCCATGGATAATTTTGAAATAATAAAGTGATCTGTATCCTTTTTATTTACTTGTAGATGGATATGAAGAGCATACAAGTGGCTTAGGCAGGGTTTTTTATAAAAAAACATGGGTGTAAAGAAAACAATAAGGAGGGTTATACGATAACTAAGGGGCTATCAGGATGATGTAAATGTTGTCAGTGAGAATATGGCTATAGATAAAGAGGCTTTAATAACACATTGCCAAAATTGAAGTTATATTTATAGACAATATAAAAATATGTATAAATCAAGTCATACAAAATCGTAGCGACCAAATTATCATTCTAAGATTACTACAATATTTGTTTCATTTACTAAGGTCAAAAAGCGTTATGTAAAGTCACGATATCATACATAATATTTTGCAATGCTTTGGATAAGGCGGTAGAGGATAAATTCAGTAAGGTAAGGTAAGGTAAGGTAACAGCTGCAGCATCCTTGATGGGTTACCCACAATTGTATAGGTTAGCTATCTATCCTTACAAGGAGCATTCGATGTCGCATTCTTATATACTTCTATTGTATTACCTTGATTTATGTTTCTTTCGACAGTAAAAATAATGGCAATGTCCATTTCTGTTTTTTTCATATTCTTGTTGTTTAGTATTGTCAGCAGTAAAAGTATTCTTACAGTTAATGCCCAGTCAGATTTACCGACTACTAAACATAGAGACCTTGTTTTAGACCTAGGTAACAACATAACGACCAACGCAAAACTCCTTTATCCTTCTGTTGGTCATGGACCATATCCAGGTGTTCTTCTTATACACGGGTCTGGACCAACCGATATGAATGAAACCTTAGGATATATTCACATCGATAATAAGACCGGCTCAAAGATATATCCAACTGCCAGGCCATTCTTTCAGATAGCCGAGTACCTGTCAGACAGAGGATTTGTAGTTCTTCAATATGACAAGAGAGGTATAGCTGAAAATCTTACAGTTTTGGATAGCAATGTATGGGGAAACACAACGTTTAATGATTTGAAACAAGACTCTGAGAAGGCCCTAGAAGTACTAATACAGCAGCCAGAAGTTGATGCAAACAAGGTGACATTAATTGGACATAGTGAAGGTGCAATAATAGTCCCAAGAGTAGCAATTGACAATCCCGATAAGGTAGATAATATTATACTGATGGGCTCGGTAGCCCAAAACTTGGATGAGTTACTTTATTTGCAAGCCGTCAAGACACCAATACTCTATGCCCAAGAGGTTCTTGATCACAACAATAATGGACTGATTTCGGTGCAGCAAGCAACGGAGAATCCGGTTTTCAGCGGCATGGTAGGAAACATCACTTTACTTTTAACTCAAAACACTACTTATGTCAATGAGATAAAAACACGACAACCACAGCCAGACTTTAACACAAACAACGACGAGTTCATAAGCATAAATGATGAGCTTAAACCTGCACTTGTAAAGCGTTATGAATCGTTTTCGATTGTGATACCAGGTGAAAAGTGTAGTGATATTGCAGCATGTCCTATTTGGCTTAGGTCACATTATGCACTGACACCGACTTTGTATATTATAGGTAAAGTTCCTTCTGACACATCTATTCTAATACAGCAAGGTGAAAACGATACCCAAACCCCAATACAGCAAGCATTTCTTTTGCAGCAAAGGCTAACTGAGTTAAACCACCCCGATCACAACCTTAAAACATATCCGGATCTTGGACATGTTTTTTATCCATCGTCTCAATGGCTAACTAATGTGGGACCAATACAAGAAAATGTCATGCAAGATCTGTTTGACTGGCTTTCAAATCCAACAAGAGGATTATCCAAAGTGGATGTTTTATCATCTTCCTTTCAATAACTTTTGTCAAATATTGTGGGTCCAAATATGCATTTTGGCCTAGATCAATACCAGAAAATGTATCGGCTAGACAATGTTATAAAGGGGGAATTATTTGTATATGCGTAATCATGGATCTTTATACTATTAATAACGTTTTACTCTGGCAGATACACGGGTCAAAACTAACCTTAACTATTCAGTATTAATAATGGGTTGTCCACTATGGAAGTGTAACCATAGTGAAACCCAGTTAATAATACATCATGTTTTTATACTTATCACGGAATTCAAGGTTAACTTTAGCTCCCAATAAAGTTGAAATCGGGCTTTGAACTAATTCCACAGTCACATAGCAAGGCCCGATATCCTAATAATCTTATTTAACAAATCATTATACTTGAACGGCGGATGAATACTGATCTTTTGATATCAATAGTGCACAAGTTAATTTGCCCTTGTCATAGTCATCATCCTAAAGAACATCTCTTGTCTCATCTGCAGACTCGATAAAATTAATTACGCTAATGGGTTGTAATTTATGTCTTGAATTAACTCACCAATTCATCACACAGTGACACCAACAAAGTCTAGCTACAAAAAAAGGTGGTTATTAGTGTAGTAACCTATTTTATATTACTTGTTGTAATATCTGATGGTCGTTGTTCTACAGTTGGTATATATTCATCTTTTGGTGCAGCCTTAAATTGTAGTTATATGCATTTAATTCTGGTGTAACGGCTTGACCGTTTGTATCTGATGTTTGGCTTTGTTCTTTCTCTTTTTTGGCTACACCGCTACCTTATTGAGCCATTGCATTATTATCCTGACACGTTACAGATGATGAGCTCGGAGTCGCCAATTAGTTAGAGGTATAGGCATGGACAATACCTTTACCAAGAAAGCCGCAAGAATTCCTGTAAATAGTTTATCCAGCTTTAGAGTTGAAATTCAATAATATTTATCAGCATTATACATTAGTTATTTAAAAATTTTTTTTTGAAAGTTCGAGTTTTATAAGTTTAAGGTAGTGGAATAACCAGTCAACTTGTCTTGTTTGTAACTGTCGGTATTCTGACAGATAATGAATATGGTGTCGCCTTAAAGCGGCTGCGGAACATAATATTATGCTGTAAAGAAGAGGAGGAGGATTTCAAAAATAGAATAATCTTTCTAGAGACTATAGTGATAGATAGTTTAATACTTACTTATAGTGTGTGATACTGGTATGTTCCTTTAAATCTTGTCTTGAGTCAAAAGTTTGTCCGCATGTTTCACAGGAAAATGTTGCCTTTATATTAGTTGAACTTTCGTCTGAATTTCTTCCACTATCTACTTCTACATTATTTTGTCTGCTTTGGTTGACTGATGAATCTGGATGTGTAATGTCATTAGGGTCCACCTTTGTCATTCCCCTCTTCCTATATTCCTCTTGTGCTCCTGGCGCATCTGTTCCAGTTTGACCTCCTGAAGTAATTTTCTGATCACTTGGGTCTCTTTTAACTGCTGTTGGTTCGTGCTCGTTAATTTTAGATGGTGTCATAGGTTCTTTATCTCTATACTCTGCTAAGGGATCATCTTTTCTAGTAGTATCTGTTCCAGGTCCTCCTTCTTCGTATACTCTATCATCACCATCAGACTGCGGCTGTTTATGTCGCTCAGAAGATGAATGTATGGTATTTTTTGTCTTATTTGCGACATCCTTTGTTGTATCTACTACCTTATCTTTGACATCCCCCAGTTTATCTGTGATACTTTCTAGAACTGATTCACCTTTATTCTCCCTTTTTTGTTCAAACGCTCTAAGTTCGGATTCGGTGCTCTTCAACACTAATTGTGTACCATCATATCCTTCAATCTGAGATTTCGGTATGATATACATATTTTCACTTACTTTATCTTGTTCCACTATAATAGAATCATCTTTTTCGCCAATTATATTTCCTACAACTCGACGATCCGATAAAACAACACCTTTTTTTGATATGATCAATTCTGAGAAATCTATATTAGACATATTTACTTTGGCGCATATAACTATAATAGTAAGTATTTTTTTTATCATCCAGCACAAAGAACCCATGGACACAGTGATCGGATCCAAAACAATGAGAATAGATATAGTGCTTTTTTTAGATTTAGACTTTCATGAATAAACTATACGAGTCACTATTTTTGATATCATACAAGTATTATAGTTTTTACCTTTCACATTATACAAAACTAATGCTTAATCTTGTCTCCATGTAGAACCTATTATAGTATGTCCTCTTAATAAATTCACCAATGTCTGTTGTTAAAGATGAGAATGAATCAATAAACCAGATATTACACTTCTTTTCTACTTCTATAAATAAATTAGACATTTGCCTAGATTCTAAAAACATTTTTCTTTTGATACACCCCCAAATAAAAAAAGAATTACTCCGTGTTAAAAACGAAGGTATAGGATTAAAAATTATCACGGAAGTAAATCAAGATAACCTATCAGTTTGTAAAGACATGATGAAAATAATGGACAATGAAAATTTTCATTGTTTAAGTGGAATAAAAAACAGTTTTATTGTAAACGAGCGACAATATGCTGTCATTTCTGGTCTTTATGATTATAAAAATGTGAGGACATTAGATGGAACAAAAGTTAATTTGATTGATAATAATGAAGTTGTGTGTCAGCAACATAGTTTGTTTGACTTTCTTTGGGAAAGGTCTTTGGCTGCAAAAAAAATAATTGAACTATTTGATACACAAAAGGTTCAGGATAGGGAAGAAAAGGAATTTCTCAGGGTTATTACAGACCATGATGAAGCGTCTGAAACGTTTGTAGGTCTTGCTAAAACTATAAGAAAAGAAGCCCTTCTCCTCCTTTCAAACAGCAAGGCAATGATAAGAGAATACAAAATGGGTGTTTTGCAAGAATTAGTGGATGCATCGAATAATGGCGCAGAAGTCAAAATCATCTCTCCATTTGATGCTGAAAATGCCGATATTGTTATTTGGCTTTCTGAGCAAGCACCCAACATAAAGATATTGGATAAAGATCCTACCTCAATTACTGTATTTATTGTAGATAGCGAACGGTTCTTGAAAGCAGAACTAAAAGAAGAAGATGCAGAGTTGTTTCCAATGGCAGTTGGCTTTGTAGTGTATTCAAATAGCAAACCAACCGTTAGCGCTTTTAAATCATTCTTTAACTTGTTTTGGAAGCAGAGCAACCTGAATGAAAAATTGAGAAAGGTAAATGAAGAGTTAAGAAAGGTAAATGAAGAGTTAAAGAGGACCGATAAAGCCAAAGATGATTTTGTAAATATTGCTGCACATGAGTTAAGAAATCCCATACAGATGATGACTCTGAGCGTAGAATCGTTAGAGCAAGAACTAAAGGAGAGAGGTCTTTTGCCTCTAAATGATAATTATAATTCTACGCCATCAATAAAGGATACTATCTTTACTATTGTTCGAACCACTCATAGATTGCAAAGCCTTGCAGAAGTTCTTTTGGATGTTGGAAGATTGGAATTAGGTGTATTTAGGCTTAATATGGATAGTAACGTTGATATTAATAATTTAATTTTAGATTTAATAAAAGATATAGATAAAAGATATTCTATATCAAATGTTAAATTAAAATATCTCTCACTTTTGGATGATAAGGATAAATTAATTACTTGTGATGCAACTAGAATTAATCAGGTAATACACAATCTTGTAGACAATGCATTGAAGTTTACAAAAGAGGGGGAGATAACCGTACTAGCCAAGAAGGAAATATCTTTATCTAATGAAAGTGAATTGTTAATAAAGGTCAAAGACACAGGCACTGGAATCGATGAACAAATAAAACCAAGACTGTTCGAGAAATTTGCATCAAATTCAAACAAGGGAACAGGATTAGGTCTTTATCTGTCAAAGAATATTGTTGAGGCACATGGTGGCAAAATATGGGCAGAGAACAACAGTGATGGAAAAGGCACCACATTTTCGTTTACCTTACCAATTATGTGAAATAATAAACGTTCACCATAAATGGAATGTATTTCAATCAATCAGGAAACGATATTGCATGTTCTTTGTCTTAAATTACAATACCAATTACGATTAAATCATTAAGACATTGGATATTTTGACATTTAATTTCCTCATTTATATAACCTTTTATTTATCAAGAGTTTGTCCCTCCCTTTAAACCGATATTTCAACGTATAAAATAAAATGGCGTTATTGGTCAAAGAATCACAATACTTAAATTACTCTGACTATGCTAAAATTAGAAATGAAAAAATGCAATTTTATGTTTATTACAATGTTAGCCTTATCGGCTTTCATGATTGCGGCAACCATATCAAACGCATCCGGATATAGTATTACTCATGCGTTTGCACAAAGTAACGCTAGCAACGATTCACAAGTTATTGATACAACCACATCCGAAAATATTACCGGAGGGGGAGTGAATGTTCCCGTCAATGAATTACCTCCAGCTGCTGTCAATACTTTGGACAACCAATCACTAATTCCTGCTGTCACCAATAAAAGTCAGGATTTGATACAAATTCCACTCGAATCAGCCACAACTAACCAAACATTTAGCATAAATACTGACATGATGCAACCCGTTCTCTACCTTATTGACCCTAAAAGCGACAAAATTATTACCATCGACCTCTCACAAAACCCAAAATATCCAAATGGTAGTATGCCTCTCCATACCATGATTACTCCTGATGGAAACAAGGTCTTTCTAAGTACCATGAGCTCAGACACAGCACCCGCTACCATATTGGCTTTAAAAATAGGAAATATAGATTGGAATACAGGCAACGCTAATGTTTCTATTACAAATGTGATTAATATATCAGAACCGGGGACGATCCCTAAAGTACCTGACATCAGAAACCATACTACAAATGCTACCCAACCAATAATCAAGAAAATGTGGTTCCCAAACAACGTCCAAATACATGGGCCTACCCTGCACCCAGAAGAGAAATATTCTTACTTTACCCAATGGACAGACAATATGATTAGAGTGTTGGATGTAAACAATGGTAGTCTGGCCACAAGCGACCCAATCCAAATTGGTAACACAACAGAGTGGCTTCACGGAGTGTTCTTTAACCCCTCAGGGAACAAAGCATTATCTCCTCACTATTTCTTTGATGGTAACCACTTGCACTTGTTTGATGTAAACAATGAGACTGGAGAACTTATAAATCCCGTGGAAATTACATTGGGAAATAAAACCGCATATGCTGCATTTCCTCACTTTGTTACTTGGATAAATAACACGCACGCCATAACATCCACGCAGCAGTTAGGTCCAACCTCAGTTACCCCAAATAACACCAAGATAATAGGCCCAAGCGTATGGCTGATTGATACTGAGAGTGTGAAAGATAATAATAATAATAACAGCAGTGGTAGTGACAACGGTAATGTATCTCAACCCGCAACAACTACAGCACCAGCAGCAACCATGATAATTCCCTTTACAAATAGCACTCAAGGGAATGGGATTTTCAAACCAGCATCCGACACGACCATTGTAGGAAACAAATTGTATGTTGCAGAAGAAGACAGTATGGACAAGAACATAGATAACCAGGGTCAGGTTTCAATATGGGACATTACCAACATACAGTCTCCTCAGTTGATAAAGCGTCTCAGTCCAGGACAAGGACTGCCTGAAAACTTCCAATTGGGACATACCATATATGCCACACCAGATGGCAAGTTGGTATATGTAGAAGACTGGAATTCTGGCCAGTTGGTAAAAATAGATACCTCTACTGATCAAGTGACAAAGGTCTTTAACAAAGAAAGCAGCGGCTTTATGATGCCCCACGGTGGTTTCATTACAGGTCAATATAGATAAATCAATAGAACAGAAACACCATAAAAAATTACCCTTTTTCTTTTTTTGAATCCTTTCTTAATATGTTAATTTAAGAATTCTCACCGATATCGCATTAAAATAAATAATTTGTCAAATTCAAAATTAATAGAGTATTTAGACATAATATTTTTTCAAATTGTTAATGACGATATATTGTCAAATCAATCTCAAAAAAAAGTTCAAAGTGCAGGATTTGAACTGGCGATGAAATGAAAAGATATGTGGTTTCTTATCGCTTATTCTTGATTGTTTCCGACAGGCCATTTGTATCTAAATTCAGTATCGGTCCAAATGTCTGACCAGCATCGTTACTTATTCTTAATACTGGTTCATTAGCAGTCGAATTGCGTTCCCACCATGTGACATATACCATATCGCCATCGGCTGCTATCTCGGCATCCGCAGATTCAGAGGTAGTTGTATTGCTAAGGTTAATCTTGTCACCGAAGGTTAATCCATTATCATTACTGGCTCTAAATAAAACCTCATCGTTACCTGTTTTGTTTGACCACCATGTTACATACACATTGCCATCTGTTGTAACAACAGGGACTTTAGGTGATGTAAATTGTTCTTCATGGTTAACCACCACAGCATTTATGTTTTGATTCAAAGTTGATGATATAGAAGTTACTGCCAGCATTAAAATCAGAGGAATAAATTTCTGGGATATGCAATCCATAATCCTTTCTAAACCTTTTTGATATATAAAACTAAATGGGTAAAGTAATTCAGAAAAATTATTTATTCTTCATTACTTCCAATAGTTCCATTCTGTGATAATTGCAGTACCGGTCCAAATGTCTGACCAGCATCAGTGCTTATTCTTGAGACGGGTTCATTGGTATGAGGATGCACATTTTCATTTCTTTCCCACCAGGTAACGTATACATTGTCTCCTTCAGCTGCAATTTCGGCATCCACAGATTCTATATCGGTGGTATTGGACAGATTAATTTTATCGCCAAAGGTTGAACCACCGTCATTACTGGCTCTAAATATTACCTCATTATTTCCGGTCTTGTTGGACCACCATGTAACATACACATTGCCATCTGATGTAACAACAGGGGCTTCCTCAAACCTCTGAACAAGGTCAGCTTTGGTCATAGCTGATGACTCATGAAATTGTAGTAGTGCAAGACCAAGGAAACCTGCACATACAAATATTGATATGGCATAAATTAATGAAATTGTTTTTGTCAAATTGGATAAATTATCTATCTACTGATATTTAAGGAATCAAAGAAAATCATGATAAAGCTAGTGAATATCAATTCTATTGTTTAATTATCTCTTTAATCGTCCCATATTATATAATGATACCCTTATTATTACTCTATAAAAAAACCTCATTTAATTTGTGATATAATTTTCCAATTTTTTTTCTTTTGCAAAAACTTTTTTAATGTGCTTTATCTGATTTTTGACAAATATCATTAGCATCCTTCACGGTAGTAAATCAGTAAATCTGTTCAAATTCCTTCAAAAAGATGTGAACTTAGGAATTAAAACCCGTAAAAAAAGGATATGGTTTTCTATTGTTTACTCAGGATTATTTTCAATAGTACCATTTGTAGCTAAATTCAGTATCGGTCCGAATGTTTGACCAGCATCAGTGCTTATCCTTGCTACAGGACTATCATCTGTTTCATTAGTTTCCCACCAACTAACAATCACATTGTCTCCTTCACCATCTATTTCGGCTCTCCATGAATCGGCATTGGTAGTGTTGCTCAAATTTATTTTTTCTCCAAATGTAGTACCCTCATCAGTAGAGGCCCTAAACATTACTTCTTCATTGTTATTTGCTGTATTGTTAGTCCACCAAGCAATGTATACGTTCTGACCTGAGATAACTACAGGTGCGTCTCTCCATTTGACAGTACCAGTTGTGGCTTCTGCTAGAAAAGTTATATCGGTAATGATGATACTACCTACCAATATTGTTATTACAACACAAATAGATATTCCTAAATCTGTTTTTGTTTTCATTAGGGTGAGGTAACTGTACCTTAAATATATGGATTGCCGTGGGGTATTTCATATGCTAAATTTTAAAATATCCAATTCATTGGTTGGAAGATTGTAACATGCTAAAAGGTATATTTTAAAATGGGTTCTAACGGGGCTGTTCATTTTTATTGTAATGATTTGCTTTAAGTATATCTGTAGGTCAATTACCTTGTTTTTTTATGATTTACTATTTGAGCCATTAACAGATAATTCTAATATTGGCGCAAATGTCTGCCCTCCATCATTGCTTATTCTTAACACTGGCTCATTGTCTGTTGAATTGCGTTCCCACCATGTGACATATACCATATCGCCATCGGCTGCTATCTCGGCATCCGCAGATTCAGAGGTAGTTGTATTACTAAGGTTAATCTTGTCACCGAAGGTTAATCCATTATCATTACTGGCTCTAAATAAAACCTCATCGTTACCTGTTTTGTTTGACCACCACGTTACATACACATTGCCATCTGATGTTACTACTGGTGCTTTAGATTCTCTAACTGGTACACAAACCGGTTCAATTATATCAGAATCTCCCTGAGAAGCAGCATCAGCGGGTAAGTCTATACTGGATAATAATGCAATTCCAAATGATACTATTACCGCTATAATTATTGCAATTGGAATCATGGTATAGTTAAAATTGGTCTATTATAAAACATGTAGGTCAATTTATGCATCTCAAAAAAGGGGCGAAGCGCAATATTTGAACCTGAGATCCATCACCTAGAACAAAAATATCTCTATAGTTATATCTTTTATTTGTTTGGTATTGGCCAACTTCTCCAGATTGTTTTGAGAATCTTTTCTTAACAACTATCCAAGCAAAGTGATTGTTTGAATTAGGCTCTTATTGAGATCGCTATTCTCGTTTGTTACCCTGTCAGATGGATTAGTGATCAGACTACTTCTCCTTGGCCTGAATTGCAATCCCCTCAACTTTTCCCACTTTTGTCATTGCCACCACTACTGTCTCCGCTACCATCTATCTCTCATACTGTAAATCCACTTTAGTGACAATAGTATAGGGCAAAGGGTGTATCAAAATATCATAATATAATAGGGTATATATGAAATAACAGATACAATAACCCCCAAAACCCCTTACGACTCTGACGTGTTAATATACTATGCATATTGAGCTATCCTGCCAGAGAGTATTTGATGCTGTATTTTTATATACCTCCACGATACTACCTTGATTATGTTTCTAGCTACAGTAAAAATAATGGCGATAGCCGTTACTGTTTTTTCCATATCCTTGTTGTTTTATATTGGTAGCAGTGGAAGTATTCTTACAGTTAATGCCCAGTCAGATTTACCGACTACTAAACATAGAGACCTAATTATAGACCTAGGTAACAACATAACGACCAACGCAAAACTCCTTTATCCTTCTGTTGGCCAGGGACCATATCCCGGTGTTCTTCTTATACATGGTTATGGACCTACCGATATGAATGGTACTAGGGATTATATCCGTATTGATAATGAGACCGGCTCAAAGATATATCCAACCGTCAGGACATACTTTCAGATAGCCGAGTACCTGTCAGACAGAGGGTTTTCAGTTCTTTTATATGACAAGAGAGGTGTAGGCGAAAATCATACTGTTTCAGATATTAACGCATATGGAAACATTACATTTAATGATTTGAAACAAGACGCTGAGAAGGCCCTAGAAGTACTAATACAGCAGCCAGAAGTTGATGCAAACAAGGTAACCTTAATTGGACACAGCGAAGGTACGATGATAGTCCCGAGGGTTGCAATAGACAATCCCCAGAAGGTAGATAGCATTGTGTTGATGGGAGCTGCAGCACAAAATCTACATGAGATAATTTACTATCAATTAGTTACAAGGCCGACTCTCTATGTACAAGATGCCCTTGATCACAATCATGATGGACTACTATCAGCACGGGAGGCATCTGAAGACCCTCTTTTCAACTTATTAGTTGGAAACATAACCCTGTTTCTCACTCAAGATAGTACTTCTGCCAATGGAACAGTACCGCAACAACAACAACTCGACCCCAACTTCAACACAAACAATGACACTTTCATAAGCATTAATGAGGAGATTAAACCTCGACTAATAGCGGAATTTGAGTCGTATCCTGGTTTGGCAACCACTGAGAAATGTGATTGGAGCTGCCCCATTTTATTTAAATCACACCAGCATCTTACACCTAATCTGGACATTATTGGTAAAGTTCCTTCCGATACATCTATCCTGATACTCAATGGAGAAAATGACTCACAAACTTTTCCTCAACAAGCATTTCTTTTGCAGCAAAGGCTAACAGAGTTAAACCATCCTGATCACACCCTTAAAACATATCCGGATCTAGGACACTTGTTTTATCCGTCTAATAAATGGCTGACTAGTACGGGACCGATACAAGAAAATGTCTTGCAGGATCTTTTTGATTGGCTTTCAGACCCGGCCAGGGAATTTACCAAAGTTGATTTTATATCTTCCTCCCACTCATAGTGACTTTTCACAAATATTTTATTAAATTCGGTTATTTTGAATATAAGAGATATTTTAAATCTAAATTAGAGGTGTATAACAACCTAAACTTCTTTTTCTTAATGTTAGAATAACCCTAATCAGATAACTATTCCGAGTATACATCCTCAAAGAAATACAATCAGAATATCTACTACTTTAACAGGTATTAAACGGCTTAGTGAATTTTTACAATTTTTCAATTCGTTTTCGTCCTTTCAAAATGATTGCAGGGTTTCCATCACATAGAATCTAACACGGTCACCACACAAGAAGAAAAGTGCAAAGTGTGGGATTTGAACCCGCGAAAGAGGTTTACTTCTTGTTACATATCCATCGATTTTTGCAAATGTATTAATTGTACCTAAGTTTAGTATTAATCCAAACGTTTGACCAGCACCGCTACTAACTTAAATACTGAAATACTCATAATATCACATAAAGAATTACTAAAAAGATTTAGAGTTATATTTCTATAATTGCTCAAATTTCAGCGAGCTGACATAATCTCTTTGATATCGACAAATAATATACATTGACAAATTGAAAAGATCTTTAATAAAGAATAATTGATGATTAAAAAAAAGGTTTTCTAATCATACATTTTGCGATTCAGATTCTTATTACGGTATTGGAATTTCTACACCTAAGCACTCTAATAAGACTTCAATTTCTTCAGGAGATAACTCAATATTTGCAAATATTTCTATTAAGGTAAAAGCATCCATATCAGCAATTGCTACACATGCCTCGGCTAAATTTGCTGCTTCCAACTCTAGTAATAATTCTGCTTGTTGTTCTGGTGTAAGTACTTCTGTAAGACATTCTTCACATAATGAAGGCTCTCTATTGGTATTATTATCACCGCTTCCAACAATTACATCACCACTGCTACCAACTGAACCAGTAGCGTCACAGCCTACTACAACAATGACACATTCTAAACTTTGTCCAACATCGTCTACATGTTGAATGTCGCTAAATATGGAGGCAGATGCATTCATATTTGAGTTTACGTTGAAGGCCATCATTAACAATGATGTTATTGCTACTACAGTTAAGTACATTTTACCTTTAGAGGTATTAACTTTATTGTTCAATACATTCGATAATATCTATATTAAATAAAAGAGCTAAAAAGGATCTTTATGTAAACTTGTTAGCCTATTAATTTATCAAAAAGAATGCACTGACAATATCACCTGATAATCTCTTGGTCATTAATTACAAATGGATTTTATTTATCAAGGATTAGTTCTATATAGTTAAATCAGATTCTTTAAAGATATAGTTATAGTATATTTTAGTCTAAAATAATATATTTAGGAATTTATGCTAAATATATTCTCTAACCCTTAAATGTATGTTTTTTTTATTTCGTTTCGTTATTATATTATGTCAGTATGTAGTCGTAATCATAGATCCTTCAGTTTAATTGGTGTTTTCCTTTAGTAACTCATCCAGCACCGTTATTATTCTTTTTGTTATTATTTGATTATGTCAGGTCTATAATAGTAAGAGACAAACACAGAATCTCTAATCCTCCCTGGTAGTAAATCTATAACTGCGGCAGACAAGAGGTGAGAAGTGTGGGATTTGAACCCGCGATTTCTTATTGAATGTAATTATTCTTGTTCTTCAGGGAGGCTAGTACCTAAAGTTCCATTCTGTGATAGCTGAAGCAATGGTCCAAAGGTCTGTCCCCCATCATTGCTTATTCTTAAGACTGGCTCGTTTGATGTGTTGTTTCGTTCCCACCAGGTGACTGCCACGGTATCACCATCTGCATCAATCATTGCATCAACTGATTCAGAGGTAGTTGTATTGCTAAGGTTAATCTTGTCACCGAAGGTTAATCCATTATCATTACTGGCTCTAAATAAAACCTCATCGTTACCTGTTTTGTTTGACCACCAT
>JAPSGR010000004.1 GCA_031177355.1 Candidatus Nitrosocosmicus sp.
GGGCATTAGAAGGCATAACTAGAGATACGGTTATTCATATAGCTGAGAAAAACAAAACCAAAGTGATTTCCGAAAATATTTCCAGAGATGAACTATACTATTTTGATGAGATATTTTTGACAGGTACAGCTTCTGAAATAGTTCCAGTAGGATATATTGATCATCGAATGATTGGAAATGGTAAAGTAGGACCTGTGACTTCAAAGATTAGAAATCATTTCACGGATATTGTGAGAGGAAAGGATAAGTCGCACACAGAGTGGCTAACACTTTTGTAAGAAAACGGTTTGTTAATATACCCTTAAAAAACGGAATAATCTAAATTCTATTTATAAGCAGAAATTGTGGGCAACCCTATTAATCTAAATTAGGTTTTTCTTTGTATTAATGAGGCTTAAAATGGTATTCTATTATTATTGTCACGGCTCCTGTAAAACCTAACAATTATCTTCCTTCCGTCGATTGTCAACACCATTATAACGCCATATGCATTTTACTAGCTATTATATATATGAAGAAATAAAATAAGGAAATAGATTTAATCTAATGGAGATGTTACTTTCAATAGTCCCTAATCGAATAAATTCAAAAAGAATCAAAATAGGATCTCGTATTAAGAAAATGGATATTTATTCAAGAGAGAGCTTCATATATTTTTCGCAATGAAATATCAAACCTATAACCAGTATTAAAATGTCCACCGTTAAATTCCAGATATTCATGATTAATATTTAAACTCTTGCACTTTTCACTAAAAACTTTCGTTCCAATCTGTAAATTAAATTCATCAAAAATTCCACAATCAAGATACAACAACTCCATTTTTCTTAATTCTTTTTCATATTTTGATACCAGATTAATTGGATCATGGCGTTTCCACAGAGCCCAAACGTTCTCTTTAAAATTACCTGTATTAATATCAAAAGGCAAATCTATATTTAATTCCTTGTTATCGAGATTTGGAGAATAATGTGCTGCCATGGACAAAATATTAAGAGTTGTAAAATCGTCTTTAATGCGGCTTGCCTCGTCCCTCCAAAATTCTGTCAGCCAAGCCTTGGGCCTTGGGTATTTCTTTAATGTCCTAAAAGCGACAGGAAAATCTGGCAGATAACAATATTCGAAACATGAATCAAATGAGTGAGCCGCAATTGCTCTAAATAAATCTGGATGATGCATTCCCAAAGAGAGTGCTCCATAGCCTCCAGAAGACTTGCCTAATATTGCTCTTTTTGAGATATTGTAAATAGAGTCCATAAAGGGAACAATTTCATCTACGATATAATCTTCGTATCTCCCAACAGCTTGTGAATTGATATATTGACTTCCACCTAATTTATTGAAACAATTTATAATAACTAAAATCATATCTCTGCCCATTTGATTTTGAATTATATTTTCTAATCTCTCAAAAATTGAAATGGAAAAAGGATCGTGCCTCAATACAGAGTAACTATCGTTACCAAATGAAGGGAGCATGAAAACAGTTGGATATCCAGACGATTTGCTACTGTGATAATTCTCAGGAGTATAAACGATTATATCTCTTTTAGTGGGGTCCCCGAGGGGATTGTCTTGTAAAACTTTGCTTTCAAATGATTGATATTCTACTTTTCCTTTCAATCTGTTTATCCATATCCTGGATATCTCTCTTTGATTTTTCTCTTTATACTCTGTGACAATTTTTCTGAAACCATGTCATCATATCTACTTTTTCCTATAAGATTTCTACTTGTATATAGAAAAGGTCCATATAGATAATCAGTACCCTTTATCGGTACTGTTGGTTCTGTAGAGTTTAAGAGAGAGCTCAATTCTTGACTGATGTATTCATTATTTTTTCTAGCTATTGATTCATGCTCTTCGGATAATTTTTTAAATATATTAACGAAAGCAGGCGGATCTATCTTTCTATAGCCAAAAGGGATTATATTGTCATCATAATATTTTTTTATTACTCCTTGATCACTATCTAGCCTAGCACCTGAGATTATTGGTGTTGGTTTATAAATCGAGTCTATCTTTAATCGCCAAGATTCCTCAGGACTTGTAATAGTCGCATCATAAAACCCATCTTTTATCGAACTGGTGGAAATTATAAAATTCCAATTTTTAGGATTTGTAGAATATCTTTTGAATATTTGATTTGCAAGTGACTTTTCCTCAAGAATTTCCATACTACTAGATAATCTCTCAGTTTATAATAGGATTACGATTTGTAGTCTTTCTTATTCTTTTATCTGTATATTACGATTCAATTATATTATCTAAAGTAGCAAAAGGTGGAGACTTGCCTGTTACCACATACATTGTGGAATTACCTTTCTTGCCTTTCTCAACTACGTATCCCAATTTTTTGAAAATGACTAAAGCAATTTTTCCTCTTTGCCGATTATTTCCACATGCTTTTCTTTCTTTATCTTGCAAGTCTTGTAGAATAAATCTTTTGACTGTCGTGTCAGAAGCAGTCGATAATTCTACACACCCACGCCATAATGTTGAAATTATAGATTGTGTGTGACGTAGTGAACCGAGATACAATATTTTTGAATGCTTTTGAGTTAAGATTTGTGCTGCGAATTCTAAATCATCTTTCTTTTTTCTATAAATATTATAAATACTCTTTTTTTTTCGTGGATTTTCTTCTAAATTAAACCAAAAACTGTACCCTTCAGGTTCTGAATAGAAGCGATGTATGCTATCTGATACATTTGGTTCTTGTCTATCTAATTGGTCATACTCTTTGTTTAGTTTCCAGTTTCTTTTATCATTTAATATTTTTTTGGCTTCAAGTAAATTTTCGTAGTTTACAATGATCTTTCTTCTCCTCTGGGTCTCCAATTTAAGTAGTATACCATTATCGACAAGACTGTTTAGAGCAATTTCAAAATTTTCATCATAATTATTACCACATAATCTCTTCAACTGATCGTCAAAAAGAACATTATGGACACCTTCTCCAATCAAATTGTAAATTATCCAGCGTTTCCAGTTTGAGATAGGTGTCAATCTTTATACCACTCCTGTAAGGACTATTTTCTCAACCAAACATTTAATCTTTCCTATTAGTAGTAATACTGTAGTGGTATTTCATCTTTGGAATAGGTTTAATTTTGTTTCATTCTATACTTTTGCAACTATCTTCTTAAAGATTTAAGTTGCATATTAATTAGTTATATACTATTACTGAATAATGACTATACTTATAGTAGATCTATCCTGATCACAATAGATTAGTCATTGTTTGAAATATGATTCTACTTTATTTGTTATTACGTTATTTTAATATTGTTTGATTATATTGGATTGACAATGATTTAGTAATAGTATGCAAACTGACCAAAGCCTATATTGATTAACTGTTATTTGCTAATTAAAGTTAAAGCTTAAATTCACTCAAATCGATATAAAAAATATATAAACTTTATACTTTTTTTCTAGTAAATCGGTTAGGATTAAACTAACAGCACTATTAGCGGAAATGTAATTATAATTTAATCCTTAAATTATAGTAATAATAATGAGTCAATTCGTAATACTAGCGTTGGCCGGTGTGTATTTATTTTTATTCACTATGCCGGTATTTGACTCTAATTATATTTTCTCATATAATCAACCCGAATCTTCATTTGAAATTCTCGTCTCTAAATACAACATAAATCAAACAGTAGAGAATAAATGTGATTTTTTGAATTTGTGTAAGCAAGAGAATAAAGTCAGTTTAAATGGGATATCCGATTCCTTTAACAAAGGGATAGTTGATATATCATATCTTAAAATTGACATTGATTTGCCCTTTCCTTAGGATGATATCTCGAGTAAATTTTGTGTCTTATCATCCTTTGATAATTTCAGGTTACCTCTCTTTCACACAGGTATCAATCTTTTCAAATATTCTTCTAGTTTGAGGATGTAGTTGATGTTCTATATATTTTGCTTCTTCTAGATGGAGCTACCTTATTATTGACTCCGATCATTTAAAGAAAGTCAACAAAAAGATGATGTTTTTTATCCATACCCTTGGCAAAATTAAGAGCAATTCCGTGGAAAAGAACCGTCTATTAATTTTTCACATGTCAAGTAAGATTTTCATCCAGTTTTTTAATCATTTTCGTTAAACTGACTAAACATATGTTAAGAAATTTTGAAAATGTCATTAGTAGTTGCATAGCCTTTCGTCGTTTCAATCCGTCAATTACTTTAAGAAATCCTTCCATACTATAGTCCTTGTTTTATCATCTTTTTCTTTTAGTTGGGAAAGTTACTAATAAGGTTTAAGTGGTTTTTAGAAAACTCATTTTACTTCAGACAAGATTCGTCTAATGGCAAATACCATGGAATAACTTGCGTGATAAATAATTGTTTTAGTTATAATACTATGCAGTCAATACGTTAATCCATTTGTTGAAACAAGAATAGTCACTAAATATTTAATAGACGTTTCTCACAATCTCTTATAGTATTAAGAAGAAAAAGGTAAATAAGAAAAGAAGGCTTGCTGCCTCAAATGAATTCACAGAAGCCGAAGTAGACTATTTTATAGATAAAATAAAAGATGTAAAACCATTTCCTAAAATGAGGGACCTCAGAGGACTTTTGACACCAACCTTATCCTTAGACAAGATTAATGCCATTTTAAAGTATTTACAGAGATCTAATAGACTCATAGTGGATCTCGATGGAAATATAGTATGGATAAAAGAGAACAACTCGAAGGAAAATTCAGATTTGTCAGAAACCGCTAATTTTTCTAAGGATTTTCTTGAGCGTTTTGGGAAATTATAAGATCCGAGAGTTTATTTGTAAATATTTAAATCACGTATACTCATAAAATAATATAAACATGGTAGATTTTTTTAAATCTAAACGAAATAGAAGGATTACTCCAGATGGAGAACCCTTGGAAGATGTTGGTGGTGGTGGTGGTTTTGGTTTTTCTAGTCCACTAAAGATCGCTATACCTGCAATAATAGCTATTATCATAATTTTCGTAGTTTTGACCTCAAGCTTAAAGATCGTGGAGGCGGGAAACCGTGGTGTATTGCTCAAATTTGGAGCGGTAGATACCTCTGTGTCATTAAGTGAGGGATTACATTTTGTGTTGCCTTTTAGAGACTCAATCGTACCTATGGAGGTTCGAACCCAAAAAATTGTTGAAAGTACAACGTCTGCATCAAAGGACCTTCAGAATGTCGCGACAGAAGTAGCGTTGAACTACCGTATAAACCCTGATACTGTACCCATTTTGTACAAGGAGATTGGTCTAGACTATTCCAACAGGGTAATAGTTCCTACAATTCAAGAGTCAGTTAAACAGGTCACTGCTCGATATAATGCGGAGGAATTAATTACAAAAAGAGATCAAGTCAAATCTGAAATTGAAGAACAAATAGAGGCTAGGCTGACACCATATAACATTCTGATGGATACAATTTCAATAACCGACTTTCAATTTTCGGATCAGTTTGTTCAGGCCGTAGAAGCAAAAGTCCAAGCAGAACAACGAGCACTGCAAGCACAAAATGAATTACGTAGAATTCAAATCGAAGCACAACAGACAGAGGCACGTGCTCTGGGAGAACAAAAAGCTAACATCGCCTCAGCTGAAGGCCAACGACAAGCTAATATTCTTAGAGCTCAAGGAGAATCTGAAGCAGTTAAAATTATTGATGCACAGCTCAGAAATAGCACTGAATATCTTAATTGGCTGCAATCACAACGCTGGGATGGAAAACTTCCGTTAGTCACAGGAAGTGGAGGCGGTGGTGCAGGCGGTGGAAATAATTTGGGAGCAATTCCTTTCATAGAAATTCCGCTGGGGGACTCGCCTGAATCTACAACAACTTCTTCTGCTGCAAATAACTCTAGCGCTCCGGCTAATCCATCTACTTTGCCAACCGCTCCGGCTTCTCCACCAGCTTCTTCCACAATACCTCCATCACAATGATGGGATCTACAAAAAACGACTAACTGCCGTTCACCTATTTTTTTTCCGGTTTAAGATGAACGATTATCCAGTTATTGCACTATGACTAATTCTTAAGACTATTTAACAAAATTTTCAGTTTTAAATCAAAATTCTCTTTCCTTATACTAAATGACGAAATGAAAACGCTTATAATCCTAGGACATGATATGGTTAAAGGTAATATTGTACTTCAAAGAAGGCCTCACCTTTGATGACGTTCTGTTAGTTCCAAAGAAGTCCCCTATCATCTCAAGGTCTCAGACCAAATTAAAAACTA
Organism: Candidatus Nitrosocosmicus sp.; assembly: GCA_031177355.1. GTDB lineage: Archaea > Thermoproteota > Nitrososphaeria > Nitrososphaerales > Nitrososphaeraceae > Nitrosocosmicus. The sequence continues at coordinate 6,246 of JAPSGR010000004.1, forward strand.
GGTTATCCTCAAATGTATTTTTAAATATCCCTATTATTAGCGCAAATATGGACTCTGTAACTGAATTCAGAATGGCCATAGCACTCGCAAGAGAAGGCGGAATAGGAATAATTCATAGATTTATGACTATTCAAGAGCAAGTAGAACAAGTTTTGAAAGTGAAGAGAAGCGAGTCTGTTGTCATTGAGCAGCCTTATACAATTCATCCAGATAGTAATATACGTCAAGCTAATGCTATGATGCTGGAAAATGGTATTTCTGGGTTGCTTGTTAAAGATAAGGAAAACAAATTATGTGGTATACTTACTCGTAGAGATACGGTTTTTGAGCGTAACCTTGACACATTAGTTTCAGATTTGATGACAAAAGACGTAGTTTCGGCAAAGGTCGGCACAAGTATTGAGCAAGCTAAAGAAATTCTTCATAAGAATAAGATTGAGAAGTTGCCCGTCGTAAATGATAATGGCGAAATTCATGGACTTATTACTGGAAAGGATATTTTAAAAATGGATGAATTTCCTAATGCTTCAAAGGATAAGAAGGGGAGATTACTAGTAGGGGCAGCAGTTGGTGTCAAAGGCGATTATTTAGAGCGTACTGAGGAGTTGATAAACAACGGCGCAGATGTCATCGTTGTGGATATTGCACACGGTCATAGTGACAATGCCATTAACACCGTAAGAATGATTAAGAGAGCCTTTCCGTCATGTGAACTTATAGCTGGAAATGTAGCAACCGGAAAAGGAACCGAAGATCTTATTAAAGCGGGCGTAGATGCGGTGAAAGTGGGAGTGGGTTCTGGCTCTATATGTATTACGAGAATTGTGACAGGGTCGGGTGTTCCTCAACTGACTGCGGTAATAGATAGTGTTAAAATGGCAAATAAATATAATATTCCTATTATATCTGATGGTGGCACCCGTACCTCTGGAGATCTGACCAAGGCCCTTGCTGCTGGTGCTTCTTCAGTTATGATAGGTAGTCTTTTTGGAGGTACCGATGAGAGCCCTGGAAAGACACTTGTCAAAAATGGTAAAAAGTATAAGATGTATAGAGGAATGGCCTCTTTTTACGCTGCTCTTGGCAGACGGTATCGGGAAAATCCTGATTCTGCTTCTGAAGATGAAGATTTAAATGATTATGTTGCTGAAGGGGTTGAGGCCATGGTGCCTTATAAGGGTAGTGTAATTGAAATAATTAGACAGTTAGTTGGAGGTGTAAGATCGGGGTTGAGTTATTGTGGAGCAAATACCATACCCGAGATGCAAGATAATGCTGAGTTCATAAAAATTACCTTGGCTGGCTATAAGGAGAGTCATCCTCATGATGTTGATGTAATATAGATATTACTTATTTTTTTCAAATATTTGTCATTTAACATAATACTTTGTGTGGTGACTAGACAAGGTAAGGGGTTTATCGAACTGAATCAAATGATTCGGATTCGATAACCTTCTGTCGTACATGTTCTTACTGATGGCATTAGGATTGTATTAATATGCGTAAACTGTAAATATTGCAAGGTAACTAAGGAAGAGAAAATTTAAAAAGGATTATTTCTCCAAATCATTTCTTCTATCGATAGTATCCATGATTTCAGCACCTGTGCCTATAATGGTTACTGGTAAGCCTGTCTCAGATTCTACATTTGATATAAAATCTTTAGCCTCCTCTGGTAACTTAGAAAACTCTCTTATGCCTTCCGAGTGTGGGTAAAGTATATCAAGTTTGGTTAAAGCAATTTGTGTAGCACTATTTATCTGGATAGCCTTTTTTGCGAGATCATAATCAAATGGAGCTGACCTTCTCTGTCTACCAGTAACACTCCCAAATTCTAACCAATTCTTCTGACGAGCTTGTTCTGGTGTAATTTCGCAATTGAGTGGCCCTTCTCCTACTCTGGTAACATATGACTTGAAGACTATGATGACGTCGTCAACCTTCTTGGGGCCAACTCCAACATCAGAACATATAGCTGATGCTGTTACATCTTTAGAAGTAACAAACGGGTATGTTCCATGAAAAAGTGACAAAAAAGTCCCTTGAGTTCCTTCAATCAAGACTTTTTCATTATTATCAATAGAATGATTAATGGAATTACTAACATCTTCCAAATATAAAGCAATTTCGGGAATATCTTTGGCAAGCCTGAGATTCCTTAATGCTCTATCGGCATTGGCAGGACCGGTCCCAGTACCAGTCGTCCCTATTATTCTTTTAAGGTGCTCATTATTCGAATCATTTTCTTGATGAATTTTATCAATTATTCCACACTGAAAATCCAAAAAAGTTCTGTCAGTTGCATTAAAAACTTGGATTTCATTTAGTAGTATACTGGGTTCCACCAACACTCCTGCTCCGACCAAGAGTCTTGTATTACTGTTGAGGACGGCACTAGGTAACATTCTGACTTTGTACTCTTTTCCGTCCCGAACGAAAGTGTGTCCTGCATTAGGGCCCACACCTCCTCTAGCTGCTATATCAAAATTATCTTTTAAAGAAAGGTAGGCTACAATTTTACCCTTCCCTTCATCACCATAAAATCCACCCACTGTCACTACACACGGCATATGATGTTTAATGAACAGGCCTTGATTATTTAATCTTAATAGTCCTGATTTAATTCATTGTAGATCAAGTAAGATTGAAATAATGATGATTTATCCACTTTCTCGTGGTAAAAGAAAAAACGACTTCGACTTTTGTAGAGAATATTTTAATTATATTATCTAATTTACCTACTGGCCTACGTGAGCCAATCATCAGAAATAGGTTAAAAGAATTTTTGATGTTTGATGATGCTGAGAAGAAAGAAATTATTCAGAATATACTTGCAAATTATGGCAAAATAAATAATGAATCTATCTTAAACCTGATTCAGTCCTGGTTAAATTCATTATCTGAAATGAGAACCGACCAAATTAATTCTATATTTTATCATTACCTTTTAGAAATTTCTCTAAAACCGGACTTTTTGCAAAACCTCGAGACAGATTTGGTAAATTCGATTTCAAAAATCTTGATTTCCTTTCCAGAAAGAAAAAAAAATAAACTCATTTATTGTTTTTTTGAAATGATATTAAATATTCCCAACCCTCGTTTGTTTACAAAGATAATTCCAACAGGTCTGCTAAAATAATATTGAGGCATTTAGCTTTCCATTGGGATCTTTGTGTGTTTTTTATGCTTTTGAATCGACAACATGATGATAATGCATATTAGACATTCTCCCATATTCAAGAAGTTAAAATTCATCTAAACTCTGATTGTACCCGTATTATTATAATGATAAATTCAATCTGGAAATATAAGTATATTTTTAAGTTTCTCACTTGAGATAAAATTGAAAAAAAATTTTCTCAAATTAATGCATTACCTCACATTAGATCTGGTTAAATACAGAAATAATGTATAGCCAAAGTACGAGGATTGTCTTTTGCTCTTATTAATGTCAGTAATTAAGCTCCTTCTAACTCTGAATTCGAGGGAGATGATATCTCCAGAGAGAACAAAAACATGCTTTTGACTTACTTGTTTTCAGGATTCTTTTCTATTTCTCCTATAGTTTTTTCAAAAAATCCTTTTTCATATTTTCTTAATGCTTTCCTGTGTTCAGGGAGAGACATGTCGAGCCTCATCTCGTTCATAACCATTACAGCGTATGTGGTCCATTCCTTCCAGCAGTCTGGGCAGGAAGGATATTTTTGCGAAGTAGGATCTTCTATATCATTCTCATTAAATTCTTTATTACATTTAAGACATGTTTTTGACATTGCTAAATTAAATTGACACATGAGATACTAAATATATTTTGTTTTTGCTACACATGTGAATTAAAGTTTTATGTTTGATCGAATATCCGTCTGAATCCTATAATTTTTATGGATGAATTCAATTAGTTCGACTTGTGTTTATTAGTTCCTCGTGAGCCGTCTCAAGTTCATTTAATACCTGAGTAATCAAATTTAACAGCTTTACATCTTTTGATAAATTTTTCTTCATAGTTGTTTCCATTTGATAAAGCGCCAGTATACCTTTATCATTGTCTCCTTCTAAAGTAGTAGAGATCAGATTTGCTTCCTTGAATAATATTGCTATTTTAAATCCCAAAATCAAAGCGAATAATTTCAAATTGCGCTCGATCTCTTCTTCGATATCCTTGGTCAAGGTATCGTTCGACATTTTATTATATCCAATTAAGTATGTTGATACATCTGCCAAATACTCTGTTATTAAGACAAAGAATTTTGCTGAGGATGATCTTATAGTGTCTAATTCAAAATATTCGTATAATAAATCCCGTAAAACAACTTCTTGTTGATATTTCACCAAAAGGTATGGAGAGTATGCAAACCTACCGCTAAAAATATGTATTAAACCTGTATTGGTGAGTTTGTAATTGTGACTCACGTGACCTTGTTCTTCCATACGATCGTGTGAAGATATATCCTTGGGTTTTTCCACTTCTACTAAATCCTTCTCAAGCAAGCCTGTAAAATCATATATAATAGAATTTTTACTTTGAGACTTTTTTTTATCAAAGAAATTAAAGACTCTTTTTAATTTTTCGTATTTGGGATTAGGATTTCTTTGCTCGTTATTTAATAAACTGTATATGATCTTTTTCTCTTCTTCTAAAATTGAAATACGTTTCATTCCCCACATAGTAGTGATCAGGTCTTTCACTTCAATTCTTTGAAAATACTTGTGGTCGATAGCATAAAAGTATTTTAACTTATTATATCATGATTTGTTTTATATAATAAATCTTATAATATTTATTACCGTGAAAGTTTACTTTTGTCTGATAAGCATGGTAAGTAAAACAATTTATCTTACAGCGAGTCTACTTGCAATTCTTAGTGTGATAGCAATTGGAGCAAGCACGGACAATAGTGTTTTTGCACAAGGTGATAAAGTACAAGTTTCGATCGTTCCTGGGTCATCTACTCTGACTGATACAGCATACAGTCCAAACCCAGTTGAGGTTGCAGTAGGTCAAACTGTAGTGTGGACAAATGATGATTCTGCATTTCATACAGTCACTTCTGGCAGTGCAGGCGCACCAGATGTTGGAAAAGCATTTGATTCAGGCTTGGCAGGTCCAACCGCTTTGACCACCAAAGGTAAGACTTTTGAACACACATTTGATACCGCTGGTGAATACCCATACTTCTGTACTTTGCATCCAGCAATGGTCGGTACAGTTAGTGTAAAGTAATTTTACCCATTTTTTTTGAATATTAATCCAAATTATTTGCTAAAAATATTAGATACTCTTAATACAACTTCCGTCGGGTTTGAGATGAATGATATCTTAAGTACTGACGTGTTAGAATTTATCTTATCTAAGGGAATCACGGTCAATAACAAAATGATCCAAAATATATCTTTCAATAAAATATCTCTTGGTATTGCTGCTATAGAATGTGGTGCTGACGTATTAGAGGTCTGTAAACTCATAGATTGGAAGGATTTTGAGATATTTTCTTCCGAGGTTCTAAAATTCCATGACTATTTGGTATATGTTAATTACCGGGTAAAGAATCCTACGAGGCAAATTGACATCATAGGGATAAGATCAAAAATCGGTCTGATAGTGGATTGCAAACATTGGAAACGCAGTTCTTATTCTACACTCTTACAAGTTGTTAAAAAACAAAAGGAACGAACCGTCTTACTAAATGACAGAAAACACGTTCTGGGGATTAGTAATCTATATCCAATAATAGTAACGTTCTTTCATAATCAATGTCAATATATTGATGGCGTTCCGATAGTTCCAATCAGAAATTTAAATTCTTTCTTATTAGATTTTGACCACTACAAACAGAACTTTTTTACAATTTGACTGATCTGCCCTTGAGATCCTGGGCAGATAAAAGAAATTGATTTGCATTTCTCAATACCTTTTTACTATTTTCAAATGAGAGTTTATCTAAAGCCTGGTCAAAAGTATACCATCCAAAGTTGTTATGTTCAAAGGACAGAACTACTTGTCTAGATTTAGTCTCGGCCAAGTAATAGATAACTGCCTTATTTATCAATTTTGATTTTTTCCTATATTTATATGAAATCTGTTGTCTAAATCCGTCAATGATTCGAATATCTTGTATTCCTGTTTCTTCAGATATTTCTCTAAAAACCGTTTCTAGTTCCGTTTCACCTGCTTCAATATTTCCTTTTGGAAAATCCCAATGACCATAACTGTAATTGAGTATTAAATATGTTATATCTGCGGGTTCATCATTTAAATATAGAACTGCGCCGGCCGAAATTTCATCATACATTGCCTTGAATAATTTTAACAATTATAAAAATATGTTCTTAATTTCAAGTGCAAGTATCATTTTATATTATTTCTTATCAATATTGTTCTTCTACACTTTCATCTACTAATTTTTCAAAACCATCTAATGAAGGAGCGTATTTATGAATTTCCTCCCATTCTTCAATACTCATCCAATACCCGCAATATACTTGATTTGTATGTTTATCGTAATCTCCGTGTTGAGGCATACTAATAAAATAATGAAGTGGGTTTATATTTTTATTAATTCATTTTCCGTATCTTCTAGCTCTTTTCTGAAACGTTCTAATAGCTCGCATCAAATCAATTTTTCTAAATTCTGGCCAAAAGATGTCTACGAACACAAGTTCACTATATGCGCTTTGCCATAGCAAGAACCCGCTTAATCGCTTTTCACCGGAGGTTCTTAATATTAGGTCTGGTTCTGCCTGTGGTAAATGCGCTGTATATAAATTTGCTTCAATTACCTTCTCGTCAATTTCTTCGATTCTAATTTTGTCTTCTTTAACAGAAATTGCTATTTTTCGGATCGCATCAATAAGCTCTTGCTGCCCTCCATAAGCTACTGCGATGTTCAAATACATGTTTTCATATTTCTCTGTTCTCTCCTCCAATTTTTTTAATATTTTTTGTAAATTTTCCGGAAGTTTGTTGAACTCTCCGATTGATTTTATACGTATTTGCTTCTTGTGAATTCGATCGTCATTGTATAAACTAATTAACTTATCTTCAAGTAATGAGTAAATATTTTCTAGCTCATTGCGATCCCGACCAAGATTTTCATTAGATAATACATACACTGTTGTTATCTTTATTCCTAAATCATATATCCAGTTAAGCATATCTTCTGCAATGTCTGCACCCATTTGATGACCCAAGACCTTGTCCATATCTTTAATTTTTGACCATCTTCTATTTCCGTCTAATATTATACCAATGTGCTGTGGAAATGGAAATTGATTTATTTCTTTGATTAAGTGCTTTTCATATATTTTGTAAATTATATTCTGTCTTGATGCTGTATACAATAATTTTAGAAGTGTGTCTGTTAAAGACATTACGAAGGATATCTTATAGCCTCTTGAATGTTTTAATATATCTTACTGGTCATCATGTTTCAATACCTCTCCACCCTTTCTGTTTCTAAAGTATTGGAATAAGAAAGTAGCTGCTATTAATGTTATAGCTAAACCTATCAACAGCGATGAAATTAAGTTAAATGGATTTCCTCTCTCTGTTATTAAAGATGTTAATTGTAGCATCGGTATATAAAATAGGCCCAAAACCACTAGTCTTAAAATATCATATATTATCTTTATACTTCCCTTAAACCAATTGCTTAACAACAATCCTGCAAAGATTGTTGCAATTCCTATCCAAAGGAGAGTTATCGCACCGGTGGCAAAATTACTCAGAACAAATTTGTTTGTTATAATAGTTGCTAATTCTTGATTTGTTTCAAGTAGGTTTTGAGGAATATGTGAAATTCCATTTAGGATTGATGCAATTATAATCATGGTTCCGGCAAAATATGAAAATACTCTAATGAACGCTGAAGGACTTGGTTTTGAGAGTGTCGAAAGCGACTTGTCAATATCAAATGCTCTAAGTATAAAGGCAGCCCCTAGAATACTGATGCCTAGAGCAAATGCTTCCCTTGAAAAACCAAAAATGATTGATAAACCGCTGGTTACAAGTAAAGCACCTGGCAAACCTAAAAAAAACTTTGAATATCGAGGGTCGTAAAAGAGGATTTTTATATACCGTGCCAATATAGCATATGAATATTCTACACTACGACTTTGTCTTACTATAATTCTCTGTATTGATATGATAGGTACTCTACCTTGAATTAGTGGGATTGCTGTTTCGTCATCTTCTCCATCTGAAATTACTACTGCTCCGTCGGCAGTATATAATTCTAAAACCCTATCTAATTCCTGGGCAATTTTTATGTCTCCTTCAATTCCTCGATTATATTTACCTGCGACTAAAGCTATTTCTACGTCATATCCTTTCATTTTAAATTCTTCATATGACTTTATTGCTCCAAAAATTGCATTGCTATCAGAATCTTCAGGATCCTCTATTGCAAGTCTTGTTCCAGCGTTAATACAAGACTCTTTTCCTATAATTGGAGTTTCGAATCCTCCCTTAATGCCAATATCATCGTCCCTATCTATGCAGATTATGATTACCTTAGTGTAATTTTGAAATCGTCCTAAATTGTTATAATTTCTATTCTTTTGCAATTCTACTTTATTATCCAGTCGGTTCCACTTTGGCATTAATCTTCCAATAAATAAATGTTCTACTATTTTATTAAGTTACTTAAGCTCTAGAATTTAAATTATCTAAGAGCGTTCCGTCTACTTTACTTCTGATGGAAATAGTCTTTGGTGTTCTCTTAACATGCATCTATTGTAAATTACCTCTATTCCGTTTTGTTCTGCGGTCTCTCGTGCTTCGGGATTATAAATTCCTAACTGCATCCATAACACTTTTATTCCTTTTTTAAGAAGCATGTCTTTCGCAATTGGCAAAACATCATCTGCTTTTCTAAATACATCTACTATATCTACCACATTCGGAATATCGGATACTTTTGAATATGATTTTAACCCTAATATGCTATCGTAATTAGGATTAACTGGAATCACATTGTAACCTTTTTCAATCAAATATTTTGGAACATAATGGGCAGGCTTGTCTTCCGTGGCAGACATTCCAACAATGGCGATATTTTTCATATTATAAATTTGTCTTAATCGTGTATCTGATGTATTATCTACATCTTCTGATTGCATAATCTGACTTCTAACTTATCATAGTTAATTGTTTCTAGTCGACAGCTTAACACTTTTACCATGTTATGGCTCACAAAAATAAAATATACTACTTTTTTATTAATAATGCTACTTTTGAAGTTTAATAGTTGGTATCCTAATTATTTCACTATTGCAAAGTATTTGGGTTTAAATGTTGAAAAGGATCTTTTTAGCGCTTTTTGTTTATCAGATCATATAGGGAAAAATTTTGTAAATTTAAGATCTTTGGATAGAATAACTAATAGCAGAACTTTGGTTATAGGAGCTGGACCCAGTATTGAGGATCAAAAAGTTCAAAATTACATTCTCAAAGATTGTGAAAGGTACAGAAAAGGTTCCAACAAATTAAACAGCTCACAATTAGTTATATTGGTTGCAGATGGCGCCACCGAATTACTTTTAGAATTAGGAATCATACCTGATTTTATCATAAGCGATTTAGACGGAAATTATGAGTCCTTAATTTCAGCAAATGAAAAGGGTTCTATAATGGTCCTTCATGCTCATGGCGACAATATTCAAAAAATTAAATCATCTGTACCCCATTTTAAGAATATAATAGGTACAACGCAGACTTTTCCACTTACCAATATCTTCAATTTTGGTGGATTTACAGATGGTGATAGGTGTGTATTTCTTGCAGAAGAGTTCCTCGCAAAGGAAATTGTACTTGTAGGGATGGATTTTGATTCTAGAATTGGACATTATTCTAAAAAGAAAATACTGGATTCCACGTTCAAAAGAAAAAAACTTCTCATTGCAAAACAACTGATTCAGTCATTGTCAAAACAAACAATTTGTGAAATTGTTAACATATCGAGCTCCAATTATGGTTCATCTATTTATGGGGTAACCAAAAATATAATCATATGAAGACTAAAAACATCCTTGCGTTCATAGGAATAGCTCTAGCACTAGTTGGAGGATATCTATGGATGATAAATTACATCTCGATAGCATTAATTCTCTGGGGGTTAACCTTTTTGATAATCTTACGGGTAAATAGAATTAATAAAAATAGATTTAACAAACGAAGTAAACTAAGAGACAGGCATTAAACTTTATCATACTAGATTAATCACCTAAAGTTCAACCTGGACCATCATAACTAGTCTATTTGTATATTCATCCAATTATCATTATAAATGTGAGATTTATCTGTAAGATTTAATCGTATGACAAGGGAGTGTTGCTAACACTTACTGCGGTTCTATAGTTGCTGGAGGTTTGCTAGAAATTGTATAGGCGACCCAAGAAACATTTTCAACTTCATTTGTTATCCTTGAACTTATCTTCTCTAATGTTTCATTTGGTAGTCTTACCCAGTCGGCTGTCATTGCATCCACTGATTCCACGACTCTAACCGACACAATATGACCCTCGAGTCTTTCGTCTCCTAGGATTCCAACCGCCTTATCATCGCCAACAATAGCGAACGCCTGCCAGACCTTGTCATATAATTTGTCTTCAATTAATGCCTCTTCGACTATTTTGCTTGCTCTTCTAACTATGTGGATCTTTTGGGGACTGATTTGACCAATAATTCTTACTGCTAGGCCAGGACCAGGGAATGGGTGCCTTGACAAGATATCTTTAGGAACTCCAAGTATCTTTGCTACGGTACGTACTTCATCTTTATACAAAAACCTTAACGGTTCAAGAATCTTTAAATGTAGCCATTCAGGTAGTCCTCCAACATTATGATGAGTTTTTATTACGGTAGCGGGACCCCCTGAAACCCCGCTTTCAATAACATCTGGATATAGAGTTCCTTGGGCCAACCAGTCAAATGGTCCCTCTTTTTCAGCAAACTCGGTAAATACTTTGGCAAATTCTTCTCCTATTTTCTTTCTCTTTTCTTCAGGATCAGATATCTTCTCTAATATTCGTAGGAATCTCTCTCTTGCGTCAATAATTCTTAATGGTATTTGTAATTTCTCTTCAAATATCTCTCGTACAGTTTCCTTTTCATTCTCCCGTAACAAACCATTATCCACAAATATGCATGTTAAATTATTCTTAATAGCTTTGTGAATGAGAACCGCACAGGTAGTGGAATCTATCCCGCCACTTACTGCACACAATACCTTTTCATCTTTTATTTTTTCTTGGATTTCGATAACGACGGTTTCAATAAAGTTTGACATATTCCATTCTGAATTTGCGCCACTGATTACTTTTGCAAAATTGTTCAATACCATATCTCCTTTTTCGGTGTGAGCTACTTCGGGATGAAATTGTAAGCCGAACACCTTTTTCCTATTGTTCCCTATAGCAGCTGAAAAAGAACTACTTGTTTTTCCTAGTATTTTAAAACCATTTGGAAGAACCTCTGCCGCATCACTATGACTCATCCAACATTTTATTTTATCTAATTCTATATTTTTAAATAGATTGGTTTTATCAGAAATTTCAAGTATGGCGTTTCCATATTCTCTTTTGTCAACTCTTTTTATCTTGCCCTTGAAATGATCTATTATAACCTGGTGTCCATAACATATTCCTAGAATAGGAACACCTATGTCAAAAATTTTGCTATCTGGTTTTGGAGAATCCGTTGCATATACGCTTGCAGGCCCCCCAGAAAAAATTATTCCCTTAGGATTTAGTTCCATTATTTTATGGATGGATAGGTTATAAGGTACAAGTTCGCAATATACATTTAACTCTCTAATTCTTCTGCATATAAGGTGACTGTACTGAGACCCAAAATCCAGTACTACAATCTTATCCATTACTTTTCACCCTTTTCTAACATTCTTGTAATTACCCAAGCTGCCGTATTAAAAATCTCATTCAGACGTTCCTTATCCCTATAATTATTTACTATAATTTTTTTTATAACTTCATCATTCTGTTCATCGGTTAGTACTTCAAAATTTATCATTTCCGATTCTGATAATAATCCTTGTTTTATCTTTTCTAGATCTTTATTTTTCATTCCCTGCAATATTCGATTCAAGAAAAAGGATCGAAATGGTGGTGTTTCTAAACTAATTTTGACATTGTCCTCTGGTGTGATCTCAACGCTGTCCGGGAATATGTAAAATTGAGCTACTTGAAAATTATCTTTTAATCTTTTTATTGGTTTTACTTGTTGAATAGCCGCCTCCTTAAGTTCATTTTGTTTCTCTTCTTCTTTTTGTTTTGTAACTGTATTATTGTAGGTTTTATATGTTGGCTGATCCAACTTTTGGCTTTGTGGTGAATTGCTTTTAGTAGTATTCAAATTTGCCGCTGTTTTAAAACTTCCCTTTTTCAATACGGAATCAATCAATGAAAGGGTTAGCTTTATTTTCTCTATTTCATCTTGTTTATCCAATATTTGTCTGGTCAACCATTCTCTAATCTCTGCAGCATTTTTGATATCGTCATCAGAGTAACCTAGCATATAGTTCTTTGATTTTTTTCGATATTAAATGTTATTTGATATATATAATCAAATATTACCTATGAATTTGTATAACTTATCTGTTTGAATTTCGTATTTAATCAAATATTCAAATAATTATTTTACTTTTATCAATTTCAGCATCAGTAGAACCAGACATTGGATTTACAGGACATATTAAAACTAAGCGACCACTATGTAGGCACAGGTTTCACATCAGTTCTAATGTATTAAAATTATATATGGATAGAAGGCCCCTTTTCTTAAGTTAGTCAAAAATTGTTAAAATCTCCAATTTATATTAAACTAAAAAGTCTAAAGGATTTTGCTAGATTAGTGTGTTCTTTAGAAAGAATTCCTGCCCCCATTTACGAATACAAGAGCCATGGAACAGACATTTTGGCAGTTCCTTCAGACCCTCTCAACGGCAGGTCTATAATATACTACGTTGACAATTTAAGCTCTGATGAAAGTCAGTATCTTTTGTATAAAATTAATAACAACCTAGAGGAGGCATATTTGGTTGAAGCAGTAAAAGATACCTCTGCACTTTACTCGCCTGTCATTAAAGTTTCTTCGCCGCCTCAGTCTTTCCTTAGACCATCAAAGATAAGTACCACTACTAGATATACAGGAGTAGGCCTGGTTGATCTGCGCAGTCTATCCAAATTGGTTGCTTTTCGTACAATTTACGAAGAAAGTACAATTCCATTGTTTCTTTTCCCTAAAAATTCAGTGAATGATTCATCAGTAGAACTATCCGAGGATAATACTAAATATATTCTTGGAACTCCGATGAGCATGTTAGATTCAGCAGAAACAAACTATTTTTACTATGTTACTTTAGATAAAACTATAGACAAATCCTTTCTCAAATTTAGTATACATAAATCTAATGATCCGTCCTTTTCAAATCATATTGATGAGCATGGGTTTATTTATTTGAAGATAATTCAATTAGACGGCGTACATCCGTTAGTAAAGGTTTAAAATGAATCCTCATGGATCCTTCGGAGAGAGGATTAAATCTATATCCGAAGAGAAGAAAACAAATATAGTTCTAGCATTAGATCCACCACACAAAATAAAAGACCTTTTGGATTATGTTATAGAGCAGATAAAAAGTTTGAGTGGCTATTGTTGTGCCATAAAGATAAATTTTCATCTTATTTTACCTTTATCCAGGACCGAACTACAGAAAGTGGCAAAGACTGCACATGATAACAAATTACAAGTAATAGCCGACTTAAAATTAAATGATATTTTTGACACCAATAAGGTTGTCATACGACAGCTTTTTTCAATGGGTTTTGATTGCTCGATTATTAATCCTTTTATTGGGAAGAACAGTTTGATATCAATCACAGAATACGCACATTCTCTAAATTTTGGCATAATTACTTTAGTTTACATGAGCCATCCTGACGCATCAGAAGGATATGGTGCACTGATTCAATCCACACATAATTCACAAAAACATGACCTGTCTACGCCTTTTTATAGGGTTTTCTATAATAATTCTCTTTCTGCAGGTGTCGACGGTATAGTAATCGGAGGAAACAGGATAGAAGTTATAAAAGAATTCTCGTCAGATCAAAAATCAGAGCTCCCGATATATTCCCCAGGACTTATTACTCAGGGTGCAAACGTTAGCAAAGCTGTAGAATCTGGCTCTAGTTTCCTAATTATCGGCAGAGCCATACTCGAATCTGACTCTCCAGTAGATACGTTAAAAACCATTAACTATTCCTTATCAAAGAAAAAATTCTAAGTCCTTTAATACAAATGAAAAATAGGCTAAACTAGTAATTACCTACAAAACTAAAAACCATTAAAAAGGGAATATTCTCTATCACCTTTACACTGTTTTCCTTGGCAAGTTTGAGTTTCAATGCAAGTTTTACTATTTTTTCACCTACCAAATTTAAAACCGAGGATGATTTTAGTAAAATAATTGCTTCTTCCTCATCTATTTTTTCTTCAAGAAAATAATCTTCTGATATGTCGATTACAAAATCACCCTTGTTAATTTCTTTACCCAACAAATCTATGTCGCAAATGTTAATCATCATCGATCCTTGATACTTGATTTTCCTTAAGGCATATATTTTGTCTTGATTCAATGTTGCCATTAACCTCCTATCTATCCAACTTAGGTTAACTAATACCGAGATTCCATATTAAGAGTTAACGAACATAAAGTAATATTAATGCTTTAATAAATAAAAGCTATGACTTTTGGAAATAATAAAGGTGAAGATGGTAGAATCTCTAATAAAAAAGGATTAAGCAAGAAGGGGATCTTGCTGACCTGCATGATACTTGCTGCAATCTTTGCTGCAAGCTTCACTGTTTGGTTGATACCTGGTGAAAATGTTCAGAATCAAGGAACAAGTAACATGACCATCACTTTTAACGATCCAAATACTACACTTATATCTACAAAAAGTCAGTTCATGTTATTACAAAGCGAAGTTCAGAATCAAATTAACGGGACAATACCAGACAATAAGACTTATTTTAATACTTTCATTGATGCATCTATGGCACTTAATAATGAACTAATGTTAACTCTGTTGAACGGCAATCCAGACCAATCAATAATGCCTGATTATTTGAAATTAATGAGTGAAATGAAAAACTATTCTCAATACCTTTCTGACCTAAAAAATATAATAACAAATTGAAAAACAAAAGTCACAAATGTTCCTAGTCGAATCATACCTGAAGTAAAAAGGATTGTTTATAAAGAGCATTTCTAAAACCTTTAAAGGTGCGACTTCTTGAATACCAGGGTAAAGAGCTATTCAATCAATTTGGTATTAAGACGCCAAAATCGATGTTAGCTCAAAATATTGAAGATGCAAGAGCTGCTGTACAGAACTTAGGCTATCCTTTCGTATTAAAATCACAATTAACTGTAGGAGGGCGTGGCAAAGCAGGAGCTATTCAAAAATGCAAGGATTCTGATGAATTGGAAACAAAATTTGCAGAGCTCCTTAATAAGGAGGTCAAGGGGGAACTGCCGAGAGGGATATTACTGGAGAAAATGGTTGAAATTGTGAAAGAGATTTACTTGTCCATATTTCTAAATAGAAGCAAGAGATGCTTCTCAATCATCGCTTCATCAGAAGGGGGCGTTGACATAGAGCAAACTGACAACAAATTGATTCTGGATATTACTATTGATGGTATTTCTGAAGAGTTGGCCTATGAGATTGCCACCAAATTGGGTATACCCAAAGATTCACACGAAAATTTTAAATCTTTATTAATAAACCTTTTTAGATTGATTGTTGGAAAGGAAGCAGAACTGGCTGAAATTAACCCTCTAGCGATTATATCTGATGGTTCACTATTAGCATTGGACGCAAAGGTGATAATTGATGATAATGCACTCTTCAGGCATAAAGATCTATTAAAATATCTATACTTAACCGATTTGGAAAAACAAGCATCAGATAATGGATTTTCATTCGTTGAACTTGATGGAAATATTGCCATAATCGGAAACGGAGCTGGGCTAGTTATGTCAACATTAGATATGGTTACCGATGCCAATGGCACTGCAGGATCATTCCTAGATTTTGGAGGTAGAGCTACAAGTGAAACAATTTACGAAGCTATCAAGGTTATTAGTAGACTGCCGAAAATACAAGCAATACTTGTTAATCTATTCGGAGGGATTGTGAGAACGGATCTGGTGGCTCTGGGAATATTAGAAGCGTACAAAAACAATATACTAAGAGTACCGGTTTTTGCACGAATTTCCGGTGCTCAGTCAGAAAAAGCTAAGGAATTATTACAAGGAAGTGAAGCTAGATTGTTTGACACAGTGGAGGAAGCAATAAATGCTGCCGTTCTTAAGGTCAAGAGTGATAGGTAAGAGGTTATGTTACTTTGAGTACACAATTTGATATTTTCAAAGTATTAATTGGTAATGGAACTGATGCCGATTATGAGAAAAAACCCGTCATAATTCAAGGAATAACTGGCAGTTTTGGTTCGACACATACGAGGTTGATGCGAAGTTATGGAACAAATGTAGCTGCTGGAGTCACTCCAGGTAAGGGAGGGTCTCATTTTGAATCAATTCCGGTTTTTGATTCAATGAATGAGGCAATAGAATCAACAGGGTCAAATATTTCGGGTATCTTTGTACCTGCACCATTTTTTTATAATGCGGCTAAGGAAGCTTTAGACAGTGGTATAAAGCTCCTAGTAGCCATACCCGAACATGTTCCCATTATTGATTCAATCAAAATATTTGAGTATGCTGAAAAGAAAGGTGCTAGAATGATCGGTCCAAATACACCCGGAGTAATAATACCGGATACAATGAAAGTTGGGATTATGCCCGCTCAACCATTCAAAAAAGGAAACACAGTAGTGTTTTCAAGGAGTGGAACTTTAATGTACGAAGTATCTTTTCATCTCTCAAATTCTGGGTATGGTCAACGTTTGGGTTTAGGAATTGGTGGGGATCCAATAAATGGCACAAATCTGATCGATTCTTTTGACCTTATTCGAGAGAGAGATGATGTCGATTCTGTAGTTGTGGTGGGAGAAATTGGCGGGGATGCAGAGGAAATGTTGGCTGATTATTTAATCAGGACTAATTTTTCAAAACCGGTTGTTGCTTATATCGCAGGTCGATCTGCACCCAAGGAAAAGCGCATGGGCCATGCTGGCGCTATAGTATATGGAAATTATGGATCGGCAGATTCAAAAATTAATAATTATTCCAAGGCAAACGTTCCTGTTGCAAAAAGCCCTAGAGAAGTACCACTCTTACTGAGAACTTTGTTAAGAAAATAAAAACAAAAGAGTTAGGATTATTCTAACTTATATTATATTAAATGGCCCTGAACCGAGTTAAGTTTGGAAAAAAGGTTTTGTTCCAATTGTATGCTGAAAACTCTGCACGAATCAATAGAAGAAAAAGACTTAATTTACACCTATAAAAGGAAGCGCTTATATAAATGTCAAAATTGTGGATATTCATCAAGGAAAAGAGGTCTGCGACCATCCTCTGAGTCAGTTTATTGAATAGTCGTAACAATTTTAGAAAAAATATGCAAAGCATAATTTACAACATGCGATATTAAAGTATAATTAATGCGAAAAAGATATCTTGTCTATTTAGATAATAAGCGCCATTTATCTCCCCAAAATTCAAAGGATTTATTGCAAAGTTTGCGATACCTTTTGAAATATCACTCTGATGAAGAAATCAGAGATATTCGTATTTCTGAGTATTTTATCGAATTGGATATCGGCTCAGATCAAACAACTATTTTTGCTGAAAATGATGAAAAATTTTTTTCATCTATCCGGTCTATCGGATCACCCGTATATATAGAAGAACTAACTGAAAAGAAAGATAAGATATCCGATGAAGAAGCCATTTCATCGGCTATATGTTTATTTAACTTGGAAAGATTCTGGAAATCTCATGAGGTCTTGGAAGGTGTATGGAGAAATGCTTATGGCTTTACCAAGGAGTTACTTAATGGTATAATTTTAGTAGATGCGGCGTATGTTCATCTACAGAAGGGAGAATTCGAAATATATATTTCCATATTGAAACGCTCCGTGGAGAAGCTCAAGGATTCTCCAGATTATTTTTTTAATATCGATATGGGAATGCTCATAAATAATCTCAATAATATATTGTCCGAAAATAAAGCATTCTATTTCAAGATTATATTGAAATAATACCAAAGGTGGGGAAGGGATTCGAACCCTTATATATTCGCTAACTGCAATAGTTCTGCAGGCGAACGCATGGCCGCTCTGCCACCCCACCAACAGTTTTGATCTATCAAATAATCGAAAACTTATATTTCTTTGTAACCATTCATTATTTTATATCACTTTATAGACTTTGGAAAACTACTTTTTAAAATTTAATATTTTAGGATGCTTTTTGAAGCAAGAGTAATATCTTCTGGTTTTATTGTTTTTCGATGAGCATGTCTTGCTAATTCCACTGCTTGCCTGGCTACATTCTCTCCAATAAATTCAAGTATTTTTCTTAACTCATCTGCTGCGCTGTCGCTAACTCTTTCAGCACCAAATTTCTTTATAATCCTATGAACCGAGGCTAATGCTATTTCAGAGTCTGAATCTATGCTCAATTTATACACTCACAATCCAAATTAATTCTATTAAATGGCAGTGTAAAACAGATTAAATTAGCAAGGTGAATGTTTTTGTCAAGTTCATATACCCATTTAGTCTAATCGAGCAGTAGTGTATATCTTGGACTGCTTATCAAAAGGGAATATTAAAACTCTTGTTCATTTGTGAATGAATGAAAACTCAAAAATTAAGTAATTGTATGTCGTAAAGATATTGATTGTCCTATATAGATTCCCATATTCACTTGGCATCTAGACAATATCGACCCTATCATGAATCAATTTTTAATTTAATGCTTCAGACACATCTACAATGTTTTTGTATGTCTGAAGATTATGATTCATCTATTCAAACAATATTATTAAAAGAAAAATTTGTAAATAATTCGAACCTATTACTGGCTTTTGTAGGAATTCACCCCCAGTATGCAACGTCATCAACAGACATTAATGCATTTAGCGATTTTTTTTCTTCTAATTTAGATCAGATAGATGGTGTAGGTGAAATCGGCCTTGATCCAACTTACACCGATTTATATCCTAAAAATTCCATGACAAGTCAGAAACTTATTTTTTATAAAATGCTCACATTAGCCGAGCAGAATAAAAAACCCGTCTCAATTCACTCCAGAAGGTCAGTAGGTGACATATTAGAGGTGTTGCCTTCTTATAGAATCAAGAATTTGGTCTTCCATTGGTATGAAGGAAGTAAGAAAAATCTTAAAAAAATTAATGAAATGGGTTTTTTCGCCTCATTTGGTCCATATGTCTTGTACAACAAAGAGAAACAAAACTTGCTAAGAGAATCGGATAAAAATTTTGTGTTAGTAGAGACGGATGGCCCGGTCAGGTACAAAGGATGCTTTGAAAATGTCTTAACTTCTCCTAGTCTGATTTTAAGTATTATTTTTTTAATTTCAAATATTTTTGAAAGGCCATTTCAAGAGACTTCTGAACTATTATTTTTGAATGCATCTAGATTTATCAATACTTAATGGAAATCTAAAAAATAGCCCGTAATATTACTAGGAAAAGAGATAAAATACCCTTTGCATTTTTTCTTATTCTGTGGACAGAGTCAAAAAAATGGCCAATGAATTGTTAGAACGTTATCCAGACAAATTTACTAGCGATTTTAATGAAAATAAGGAAACTATAAAAAATTTTGCCGTGGTTAGATCGAAAGAATTGCGAAACAAGATTGCGGGCTACATTACTTCAAATGTCAACAGAAACTTGGCACAGCAGAATGCTTCTCTATCTTATTCAGAGGAAACTCCCGAACCGAGAGAAGAAATAATCGAGTAGTATTGATAACGATAGACTTACGAGGCGGAATTAGAAAAAAGATCGGACTTTCTCAATTAAATTTGAATGAGGAAGAAATTAGTATGGCTGAAATGATCACTTATTTGGAAAAGAAGTACGACATAGACCATAAGCTTATGGAGAAAGAGGTTATGGTTGTTATAAATGGTGTCGATTCCTCAATTCTAGGGGGACGACAAGCTATAATTTCTTCAGGCGATATTGTAACCCTCTTATCTATAGTCCATGGTGGGTGATTAGGATTTATTGTGAAATTTATTAAGGGTGGTGGATCCTATTTATATCGTGACTTTTGAGGGTGTCTTTAAAACAGTAAAAGTATCGAAAGATCGGATTGGGTCCATTGTGGGAAAAAATGGGGTTATAAAATCTGAAATAGAATCCAAATGCAATGTTTTGTTAAATGTGGATGGGGAAACAGGAGATGTATCGATCAAATTAAGAGGTAATGATGCCTTGACACATAGCGGCGTCTTTAAAGCGTCAGAAATAATACTAGCTATTTCAAAAGGATTTTCGCCACAGAGAGCCTTTCGACTTTTATCGGACGAATGCATACTTCAACTCGTTGACCTCCGAGAATATTCCGGTAAATCATTAAATTCTTTAGACCGAATAAAATCTAGACTCATTGGACAAAATGGCAAGTTCCGCAAGAATCTTGAAGATTTTTCAGGCTCCGATATATCGATTTATGGTCATTTTGCAGGCTTTATAGGCACATTTGATGAAACTTCTCTAGCTTTGAATGCTATACTTATGATATGCAAAGGGAGTTCACATAAGGCTGTGTATCATATGTTAGAAGAACACAAACGCAAGAAAAAGTTAGAGAGATTGGAACTTTGGGAAAAATCAGATTAGATTCCCTATAACTGTTTGAATAATACCGCTCAAGGCATCACTTAATATCAATTCTCTTTGTTGTTGCTTGTACAATTATCAACTAGATAAAGGAGTATCATCAATGTTTTTTTACTTCAAGTAACTTTGCTTGTACCCCATCGTGTAAAAATGTCGTTATTTATATTAAATTGATCAAGAGTTTTCCCTATTATATGTGAAATCATATCTTCAATTGTCTTTGGTCTATGATAAAACCCTGGCATTGCAGGCAGGATTACCACACCAATTTCCGATAATTTTAGCATATTAGTTATATGAATTTTCGACAAAGGAGTTTCCCTTGGAACGATAACGAGTCTTCTATTCTCTTTAATGGTTACAGAAGCAGCCCTAGAAATGAGGTTGTCATCATATCCATTTGCTATGCTTGACATAGTCTTCATACTGCAAGGAATAATGGCCATCCCGTTTGTTTTAAAAGAACCACTTGATATCGCTGCGGCCATGTTAGTTTCTTCATAACTGAAATCTGCAACATTTAATATTTCATCTATATTTTCATCTGTTTCAATTTCGATATTTTTTTTAGCCCATTTACTTAAGACCAAATGGGTTTCAATCTTTAGTTTAGCCAATGCCTGCAAAAATCTTATGCCGTAAATTACGCCAGAGCTTCCACTGATCCCTACCACCAATTTTAGATTTTCGCTCATTATATTATTGAATTTGTATCCAATATTTTATATTAAATATTCTACTACCAATTCATCATGCTTACAGTTTTTGGGTCGGTTGCCCTAGATACTACTCGGACCCCTTTTGAAGTAAGAGAACGCGTTATGGGTGGAGCTGCAACATATGCATCTTTGGCCGCATCATTTTTTTCACCAGTCTCGTTAATTGGAGTTATAGGCAATGATTTTCCAAATTCTTACTATACTCTCTTAGAAAAGAGATTAAATCTGGAGGGATTGGTACGTCATAATAATAAAAAAACCTTTTTTTATGATTCTTCATTCGACTATGACTTATCTCACAGAACCACAAACTTAACTGAATTAAACGTGTTAGAAGATTTTGAACCAGTCGTACCCAAAGAATATGTTGATTCTAAATATTTATACTTGGCAAATAACGACCCCGATCAAAATATAAAAATTATTTCCAAATTCAAAAATCCTCAGCTTATAGTATGCGACACAATAGAGTATTGGATAGAGAACAAGAAAGCTTCTGTGATATCAATGATGAAAAAAACACACGGTGTGGTTATAAATGATCAAGAAGCCCGATTACTTTGCAATAGTTCTAATTTGATTAAATGTGGCCGACAACTTTTATCATATGGCCCAAAATTTGTAGTAATCAAAAAGGGTGAACACGGAGTATTATTTTTTTATGATGATGTTATTATACCAATACCTGGTTATCCTTTAGAAACTGTAGTTGATCCTACGGGTGCCGGAGATTCCTTTGCCGGTGGTTTTATGGGTTACTTAATAGCTAATAAAAAAGAAGATACATTTAACGATACTCAATTGTTGAAAGACTCTATTTTAATGGGTAGTGTTATGGGCACCTTCGCAATAGAATCATTTGGAACTGACAAGTTATTTGAAATAACTCTATCAGACATCCTGAATCGATTTGAACTTTACAAGAAAATGCTTTCGGTTTAGTTTTCAGAAAGCATTATTATCATCTTGTTTGCATTATTAAATGACTATCAAAATAAATGAAAATTTTAATCCTTGATAATTTTGATTCATTCGTTTATAATATTTCTCAACTTGTAGGGTTATTAAATGCGTTACCTATTGTTATGCGAAATAACCAAATTGATGTCGAAGGTATTCGAAAAATGAGTCCTGATGCCATAGTTATTTCGCCTGGTCCAGGCCATCCAAAGTATAAAAAGGATTTTGGAATCTGTAATGATGTAATAACTAAACTTGGTCCATCAATCCCTATTTTAGGTATCTGCTTGGGTCATCAGGGCTTGGTACACGCCTTTGGAGGTAAGGTCAAAAGGGCTAATGAAATTCGACATGGGAAAACAAGTAATATAGAATTTAATGAATACTCGAAATTATTTGAAGGGGTTAAGAACCCATTTGTTGCGACACGATATCATTCATTAATTGCCGACAAATCTACATTCCCTAAATGCCTTAGAATTACATCGACGTCATTAGATGATGGTGAGATTATGAGCGCTCGTCATGAAAAATATCTTATTGAGGGTATTCAATTTCATCCAGAATCTGTATTGACCACTGAAGGAAAAAAAATTCTTTTAAACTTCATACAAATGGTGAAGAGATGACTCATAGTTTCGATGGATCAAATTCAACTCAAGAAATTGAATTAATAAAAGAAAATCATCTTCTTAATCGATTAGTACTAAAAAAATTAGCACGCAATGAACATCTTGACCATGATGAGATATTTCAAGTGATAAGAAACATTACCAGCGGAAAATGTTCGAAAGTTTTTGTTTCTGCTTTTTTAATGGCCTTGGCAGTAAATGGTGAGAACCATAATGAATATTCTGGTGTAATCGAAGCTGTAAGGTCCGCATCAGTTAGAATTTCTCCAACGTCCAGGTTCCCATTGGTAGATAATTGTGGGACAGGGGGTGACATGTTGAATACATTTAACATAAGCACAGCCGCAGCAATTATTGCCAGCTCATGTAACAGGGTTGCTGTCGCCAAGCACGGGAATCGATCTTCCTCTGGCCTAAGTGGAAGCGCCGATTTGTTTGAACATATAGGATACCCATTAGAAAATAAAGATTTGAACCGAACAGAAAAGTCAATAGAAACATTCGGGTTGGGTTTTCTGTTTGCTCCCAATTATCATCCTGGATTAAAAAATGTATCTCAAATTAGAAAGGAATTAGGAGTACAAACTATTTTTAATAAAATTGGACCATTGTGTAATCCTTGTAGTAACTTATATGCTCAGGCTATTGGTGTAGCGGATCCGTTACTATTAATTACTATTCCTAAGATAATTCCAATGCTTGGACTTGAGCGAGCAATGATCGTTCATTCTGAAGATGGAATGGATGAACTTTCTACAACTTGTAAAAACACGGTTATCCATGTTATCCAAAATGAAGGGAAATATTTAACTCATACGGAAATTCTTGATCCACGGATACTGGGGATACCAAGAGCTTCAATTAGTGATATAGCAGTAAGAAGTAAAAATGATGCGATTAATGAAAGTTTGCGCGTAATTTACGGGAAATATCGCAATAATCCCAAAGAAAATATCGTCCTTCTCAATAGTGCCGCTATTCTGGTTGTAGGAAATATAGTGAACACATTTGAGGAAGGTCTGAACATTACTCGAGAATGTGTTAGAGAAGGACGACCTCAAAAACTATTGCAAAAGATGATAAAAAGCATTGGAGATATTAGCAAATTGGAAATGGCTGAAAAAGCACTCGATGTATAATCAATAAAGATCATTAGACCAAGAAGTTGTTAATCCTGCTACTTTCCTGAGGGCTATAACCTTTGCAGAGTAAATAGATTTCACTACTCTGTTTTCTGCTTGCGTCAGGCTTAGTTATGATCACATTTGAAAATATTCTTTTGGTGTCTGCAATAAATTCTGAAGTTGTTTCACCCTGAAATAATTTATACAAAGCGTTTCCATCAACTCTAAGAATTTTTTTTGTTATCTCTAATGCTTTTCTGGTTAGGTCGATTTGTTTTAAATGATCAATTTCCCATAATCCTGATACGTTTGGAGCAAGGTCAGAAAGTACCAAATCTGCTTTACCATCTAAATATTTTAGAATCAAGCTTAGTGTTTCTGTGTCGTCTACATCTCTAATAATAGTGATGACATTTGGAATCGGATCTATGCTCTTTAAATCTACACCTATAACCATACCGCCTTTACCTACAACTTTAGATGCTAATTGCAACCAGCCACCTGGTGCGGATCCAATATCAACAATTTTCATGCCCTTTTTTAGAATGTGGTAGGACTTGTTTAGTTGTGATAGTTTGTACACCGCCCTACTTCTATAATTATTTTCCTTAGCTAATTTTCGATATTGATCCCTTCTAGCATCAGCAAGTTTCAATCTTTATTTCTTAGAAAATTAACTGGTGTAAGCGTAATAATTGTTTCCTAGTGATAAATCCAGAAATGTTTTTTATGGGATAGAGCATTAAAAAATTTTGTGCAATTGAATATCGACCACATTCACAACTTGATCCAAAATTATCCTGACTTTCCTAAACAAGGAATTCTGTTTAGGGACATAACTCCCGTATTTAGAGACATTCAATCATTAAATATTCTTGGAGAATTTTTTTATGAAAAATTTAGGGACATAGATATTGATTACGTTGCTGGAATTGAGGCCCGAGGATTCATCTTAGCTACCTTACTTGGTTTAAAATTCAAGAAAGGCGTTATTATGATACGAAAAGCTGGTAAATTACCCGGAAGTACAATAAAACAAGATTATGATATAGAATATGGAACAGCTACGATGGAAATGCAGCGTGATTCGATGAAAAAGGGCGATAGGGTTCTTATTGCGGATGATCTCCTTGCCACTGGAGGTACGGCTGCTACTGCAGCTAAACTAGTCGAAGAATTAGGAGGAACTGTATCTGGATTTGCAATAATAGTCGAACTATTATCTCTTGGTGGTGGAAAACTGTTAAAGTCTAAGGGTTATCCCCTTTGTTCAATGGTGAGTTACTAGTGCTTTCAGATGATGAACCAGTTGAAATCGCAGTAATTGGTGGCACTGGCATCTATGACACCAATTTATTTAAGGAAGAACAATCTTTCAGACCCCAAACTCCATTTGGGGACATTTCTGACGCGATAGTCGTAGGAAGATTTGAGAATAAAAAAGTCGCCTTTCTGCCTAGACATGGTAGAGGACATAAAATACCTCCTCATATGGTAAATTATAGAGCTAATATTTGGGCACTGAAGGAGTTAGGAGTAAAAAGGATCTTAGCACCATCTGCAGTTGGAAGTTTAGGTTATGACTTTAAACCTGGCGATGTAATGCTCCCTGACCAATTTATTGATCTTACAAAAAATCGTGAATATACATTTTATGATGGACCACAGGTTTGTCATATCTCACTCGCAGACCCATTTTGTTCAGATTTGAGAAAAGTGGCCAAGAACTGTATTAACAAGCTTGGCATTCGTTATCACGATAAGGGAACTTATATCTGTATAGAGGGTCCACGCTTTTCTACCAGAGCCGAGTCTAGGGTATTTAGAGATGTGTTAAAAGCAGATATAATCGGAATGACTTTGGTTCCTGAGTGTATACTAGCAAGAGAATCTGAGATATGTTACCTTTCCATTGCTACTATTACTGATTATGATGTATGGGCCGATAAACCTGTGTCATCGAAGGAAATTATAGAAACCTTGAATAAGAACGTTGAAAATACGAAAGATATTCTTTCAAATGTAATTCCATTAATTACTAAAGAAAGGATGGATTGTAGTTGTAAGAACGCGCTTAAAGATGCACTACTATAAAATGGATCTATTTATTTTTTTTAGCTAAAATAGTAACGTCGCCTTCTATAATTTTTCTTTGAACAATTTGCACGATTATTTCAGGATCAAATCCTAGCTTTTTGATATCGTTGGAACTCGTCTTTGAGATTTTGACATTTACGTTATGTCCACCGATGCGTCCAAATGCTATTGCAGTAAATGCGATTCTAATGTCGTTCATAAAAAAGAATCCTGATAATTTACTTGCGACCGAACCTTCGACTACATTTTTGATGTTAATATCTAATTTTAGATTATAATATTTTTCGGGATATTCATTAATCATATTAAGTCAATTCTTTGGTAACTTCTATGCTTTTATTTACATTCTCTGATACTGAAAAGCTCCACCATTCTTTATCAATTATCTTGTAATTTGACGTTTCAACTGTAATTTTAGATTCTTCGTCTGTATCTACGAATTCATTCTTGCCTTCCTTTACAACACTTATCAATCTCCATTTATCTTTGCCTTTTCTGAACCTATTTACAGCTACCGCCCATACTTCTTGTTCGCTAATTTGAGGCATGCCTATTTTATCAGCAATATCAAGAATTCCTAATCTTTTTTCCTCACAAAATAGCCTTTTTGTAATTAGACTTCTCCAGATATCTACAGCTCCGATATTTCTACCGTTCTCATTGATGTTTATTACACCAAAGTAAGTAACCTTGTCTTTATTATTGGAAGAAGTTGACGATTGCATCTCAAATATAAAATAATAAATATTCCCATATTTAGGCATTACATTATAAAACACTATGGAGAATTTTGATATTTTTCAACCATTATTGCTAATTGATCGATTTTTAAATTCTTCTTAAATTCTCTATTATTGGCTTCGCAAATCTTTCGATAACGATTAACTACTGCAAACCTCGGATGCAACGCTCTAAATTCGTTTTTGTTTATTTCAATTACCATACCCTTCAATTCTAATGCTTTTGAAATCTCAATTATTTCGCTATTTGATTTGTTGAGGCTATTTTGGATTTCCTTTGGATTACTATTTTCGGCTTTTATTAATGCCAAGAAAACCGCGACTTCTAATTCATTCATCTCGAGTTCTTTCATTAAGTGTGTTTTGATAATGTCTGATTGATTCAACTGAGATAATGATAAGGTTAATTACAATTAAGTTATAGGTTGAAGGAGGTACACTGGCAAAATTAAATAACATACAAATATTCAAATATAATCCCGTTCAATTTAATATATGCCTATTAAGAATGGATCTGAGTATATTGAAAGTCTAAGAAATAGAAATTTACAGGTTTATCTCTTTGGAGAGTTGGTAAAGGAGCCAGTTGATCATCCTATGATTAGACCCTCTATAAATGCAGTTGCAGCCACTTACGATATTGCTGTAGAGGATCCAGAAATAGGTTCGGCAAAATCGTCATTGACTGGCATGCAAGTAAATAGATTTTTGCATATTGCTGAAAGCTCTCAGGATTTGGTAAATCAAAATAAAATGCAACGAAAGTTGGGACAACAGACGGGAACTTGTTTTCAAAGATGTGTAGGTATGGATGCATTAAATTCATTATATTCAACAACTTTTGAGATTGATAAGAAATATCAAACTCCATATCACTCCCGACTGACCGAGTTTATTAAAAAAATTCAATATGAAAATCATGTGATAGGAGGTACTATGACCGATGTGAAGGGTGATCGAAGCTTATCTCCATCCCAACAGGAAGATCCAGATATGTTTGTTCATATCATAAAAAGGGACGATAAAGGTGTGTATATTAAAGGTGCAAAAGCGCATCAAACAGGATGTATCAATTCTCATTGGCTTATAGTCATGCCTACTATGAGGCTCAGACCAGAAGACAAGGATTACGCAATTGTGGGAGCTATCCCAGTTGATGCTGAAGGAATTACCTATATTTATGGCAGACAATCTTGTGATACAAGGAGCATGGAGGAAGGTGATCTAGACGCCGGCAATTCGCAATTTTCAGGACAGGAGGCGTTGATAATATTCGATAATGTATTCATTCCTAATGATCTGATCTTTATGGAAGGCGAAGTAGAATTTGCATCGATGCTTGTCGAAAGATTTACGTGTTATCATAGAAGAAGTTATGTCTGCAAGACCGGATTAGGCGATGTATTAATAGGAGCATCCGCAGCTATTGCAGAGTACAACGGAATATCGAATGCTTCTCATATTAAAGACAAATTGATTGAGATGACTCATCTTAATGAAACTATTTTTGCTGCAGGAATTGCTTCCTCTCATCAAGCATATAAAACAGAGTCTGGTAATTTCATAAATGATGAAATGCTTTCAAATGTCTGTAAACATAACGTTACACGTTTTCCCTATGAAATAGGGCGCCTTGCACAAGATATCGCAGGTGGTCTGATGGTTACAATGCCATCCGAAAAGGACTTCAGAGGATCCATAACAGGTCCGTTACTGGACAAATATTTGAAAGGAAGAAAGGGTGTTTCAACAGAAGATAGAGTCAGAATACTTCGCTTAATAGAAAACATGACGCTTGGCAGAAATGCGGTTGGGTATTTAACTGAATCTATGCACGGGGCTGGTTCGCCCCAAGCTCAGAGAATTCAGATTGCAAGACAAATGCAGTTGGAATACAAGAAAAAATTAGCAAGAAAATTAGCGAAAGTTCCTGAGAGTGAGAGTTCAAATCCTTCTCCGTTACTAGCTGAATCTTCAGACTACTTTGATAGAATATTTGGATTAAAAGACAGGCCAAAGAATCAGTAAATAGGAAGTGAGTTGTGTCCGCCAAGGACACATTCAGTTCTATTATTGAAATTCATTTTCTAATGTTTTCTTTTTTCTTTTTAGCCCAAATAATTTATCAGTAAGTTTCATAGCTTCTTTTCTTGATTTGTTCTTTAACATTGATTGAATTAACATGTAATTCTCTGGTATTACCATTCCAGTTTGATCATCTGAATACGAAATTTTTAAAATATCTTCTTGAATTCTGATCAGCTCGTTATGGATATGAACCATGGACGTATCTCCATGCTCGAAATTTAACTCTATGGCTTTTTTTCTAATGTCTCCAGTGCCTTTTGCATTATTTAATATAGCTACGCCAAATTCATCTTGGAATAATTTTAGTATTTCATCCTTAGAGGGTGGTTTGTTTTCAAATCTGATTGTCATCTGGTGAAGGTGCATCATTCGGGAAGGGACTTTGAGTGCATCCACATGCAAATTGATGCCTGGAACAATATCTTTAAAATCATCTTGATGATGCGGCTCTTTGTCCCACTCTATAGAATCCTTTACTTCTTTCTTATCTTCTAGGTCGGCCCACCTTCGAACCAAATTAACATCGAACCTTCTAATAGCATCTCCATATTCTTCAATTATAGGTTGAATAATTTTGCCCATCCCTGTCACATTACAACTGCCCTGAATTACAAATTCTTTGTCCAAAGTTTTTTCATAATTTATCCTTGAATTATGAATTATATCTGCGACCGATTTTTTTCCGTACCTGTCTTCCCCTCCCTGAAATACTGCCTTCTTCTTTAAAGGCCTATAATATCTTACCAAATTTTTATATCCATTTCCTTCCGACGATGCATCTATAACTAGATCTGAATCAGTAACTGCTTCCTCTATACTTCCAGAGATATCATAATTCTTTTTCCTAAATTCCGTGATCAACTTCTTGGGAACAAAAACTTTGTAACCCTTTCTAATAGCTTCTTCAGTTTTTTCATCTGCTGAATATTTTGCGATTCCTACTAGACTGGTATCACTGTCTTTTGAGATCGCAGTAGCTAAACGACTACCAATAATTCCATAACCATTAATAAAAACTTTATACACTCTTGGTTTGTAAATTTCACCTTATTTAATATATTTTTAATGGTTTGTTTGCCAAATATCTATATTTGTATCAAGCCATGAAAGGTATTGGTATTCTCCTAAGATGGATTTAAAACTATCCTCTAACTTTTTAAAAACCTTCGAGCCTTTGTCGATTTGAAATCCTTGACAGAAATTAAATATGTTACCATGAAAACGTGTGTCACGGCATCTCTACTGGTAATACCTTTAACATATTTTTTTCAAACCTACGTGTTACCTACATTATATGGGTCAAAAAAATATATACAATACCAGAAAAGGCCAAAGTTATAATAAAGTCAGTTGTACAATAACATACTATGACGATGAATAGCGGTGACAGAAATGCTCATGCCATGGAACAAACAGTAAACGATTTACTACAAGAATCCAAGCTACTTGAGGCATATTACAATGATATAGTATCAAAGGAATCAGTTCTGCATCGGTTATATGAGGAATCCCATAATTCTTACGAAGGCTTGTTGAGTTTATCACAGGAGGTAGAGACTAATTCGTTAGTGCCATTGGGTATAGGAGTATATGTTAAAAGTGCCATTTATCCAGTTGATAGAGTGTTAGTAAACATAGGTGCTGGAGTAGTCGTTGAGAAAAAGAAAGATGATGCTATTAATTTCATTGAACAAAGAATAAAAGAGTTTGAATTGGCTACGAAACAATTGTCCAGCCAAAAGCAACAAATCTCTCACCGAATGACGGAAATACAAAATGCCGTTAATTCTTACGTGGGTCAGATGCAAAAAGGAGGTGGCGGATCCCATTCTCACTCCCGCGATTCTGTATCACATTCACATTAGAGATATCTTTGAGAATCTTTCTTAACGTAGAACTAATTCAGTTAGGGTACTAAAATGTTTGATAGGTTAAAAAAGGCCTTTTCAAGTGCGGCAAAAAGCATTGGCCAAAAAGAAATATCAGAAAAAGACTTGGATGAAACTCTCTTTGATCTGAGCGTTTCACTTTTGGAAAGTGACGTTTCTCAGGAAGTCATAGACGATCTAACGGAACAATTGAAGCAAAATTTGATTGGTAGGAAATTACAGAAAAATGAATCTGCAGAACAGATTATGACTAATATTTTAAAGGCAAACTTTTCAAAGATATTGGCTAAAGCAGGTTCTATCGACTTAATTCATGAGATTTTTACAAAAAAACAGAACAAAGGAGGTCCATTCAAGATTGTTTTTTTGGGAATAAATGGAACCGGAAAAACTACTACTGTAGCTAAGGTTGCCAATTTGATCAAAAAGGCTGGATATACCGTAGTCATTGCTGCCGCAGATACGCATAGAGCAGGGGCAATAGAACAAATTTCTTCTCATGCGGAGAAATTGTCTATTAAAGTGATTTCTCAAAGGTATGGTGCTGACCCGTCTGCGGTAGCTAGAGACGCGCTTGAGTATGCAAGAAAACATTACATCGACGTTGTACTCATAGACACGGCTGGAAGAATGCAAACTGCAAAAAACTTAATGGATGAAATAGGAAAAATAGTCAAAGTAATAAGACCTGATATGAAATTATTTGTCGGCGACTCGTTATCTGGAAATGATACAATCAATCAAGCAAAGGAGTTCTTTTCTTACACTGAGTTTGATGGTGCGATTCTGACAAAGGCAGACGCCGATTCTAAAGGGGGTTCAGTCATTTCTATTTCTTATATTACTTCTAAACCTGTCATATATCTAGGGGTAGGACAGAGCTACGATGATATAATTATGTTCAACAGAGACAGATTTGTTGAAACAATTTTTAATAATGAATCACTTATGTCTTCTCAAAAACAAGTTCAAGGCGTAGTCACAATCGATGAAAACGTTTCTTCCTCAAATGTTGAAAGATATGGTGAAGATGTATCATCTAATGAATCTAAAGTAAATGTATTAGATGATGATACACTTTCAGATCAATATAAAGAATCTATACCTCCACACCCTATTTCCAATCCACCATTCGACAATATAGATAACAATGATTACAATAGAAATATTTTAGACGAACATAATTATGATAAAGAGCAATTGGAGAGTAGCCAATTTACAACTCCACATTCTGTTGAGTCTGAAAAAGGTGATGCCAATTCCACCGAAGAGCTGAAAGAAAAAGATAATATATTATCCAACGATGGAGATAAAGAAAAGAGCGAGAAAAAAAGCCGATTCAATTGGTTTAAGAAAAAAAAATAATTTTGAAAGCATTAAATTAAAGTTTTTTTTCATTTTTAATATTGAAAGGTGATGTTTTAAGTCTTCGTGATTTAGATGAAAACCAAATAGTATCATTGTTAGAATTATCTATATTTTTGAAAAACCAGCTGAAAGAGGAGGGAGCAAACACCAAGTATCTTGATGGAAAAATTTTGGGAATGATATTTCAAAAACCTTCGACAAGAACACGAGTAAGTTTTGAGACAGCTATGCTTCAAATGGGCGGACATGCCATAAATTTGTCTTTCAATGATCTTCAATTGTCTAGGGGCGAATCAATAGAGGATACGGCCAAAACTCTTTCACTTTATGTAAATGCCTTAATGGCAAGAGTTTATGATCATGATGATATTGAAAAATTATCCAGATATGCAACAGTCCCAGTAATAAATGGTTTATCTGATTTGTTTCATCCATGTCAAATTTTAGCAGACCTCCTTACCATCTTCGAATACAAAAAGAGACTTAGAGGCATTAAGCTTGCATTTATTGGAGATGGTAATAATATATGTAATGATTTGTTATTAGGCTGTTCGAAACTGGGAATTGATATATCAGTTTCTACGCCGACAGGTTTTGAACCACTAGATTGGATAACAGATATCGCAAGAAAACAGTCTAGAGAAAAAAGATCTACTATATTAATAACCTCTGATCCAAAAGAAGCCATTATTGACGCTGATGTTGTAATTACGGACACACACATTTCAATTGGAAAAGAAAGCGAGATTCAGCATAGAGAAACGTTATTCTTTCCGAAATATCAAGTGAATAACGATCTAGTAAGATTTGCTAAGAAGGATTACATCTTTATGCATTGCCTCCCTGCAAAGAGAGGTAAGGAGGTCTTATCTGATATAATTGATGGTCCTCACTCCGCAGTTTGGACTGAAGCCGAAAATCGATTGCATGTACAAAAAGCTCTATTACTAAAGCAAATCATCTAATAAAAGTTCTATAGTTTCTATTTGAAAGTAATCAATATATTTAAAATATTCTATTTTGGAGATAATCATATGACAAAGTTTCTAGTAGACAAAGCTGCAAACATTCCTCAAGATCATTTAAGAAATGTAACGCTTGGTGGTAAAGAGATCTTGATTGTTAATCAAAAGGGTAGATACTTGGCATTAAACAATATATGCTCTCATGCAGGAGCTGAACTACATGAGGGATTGTTAGAAAACAATGAACTAGTATGTCCATGGCATGGTGCAAAATGGAATATTGAAACAGGAGAATTAGTGTGGTTTACACAAGATCTTGAAAATCTAGAATCATACAATGTGATAGTTGAGAATGACCGCGTTTTTGTAGAAATTTGAGACTTGATATTCATTTTCGGTGGTTGAAAGGCATAAATTAAAATTGAATTCAAACATTTCAAGGTAAATATTATTGAGGATAAATGAGTTTATTTCGACCCTACCAAGCCACATCATTAGTGGAGACCGTATAAAAATTCCAGACGATTTTATCCGTCGAATGTTTATTATGTCTAATCTAAATAGCAGTGATGTATTCTATCATTTGGGGATAGGCAACAATCCTTCATCTTTAATTATAGCCAAAGAGGAGTTTAAAGTAAAAAAAGCTGTTGGAATTGATATCAATCCTGCAGTTATAGATGAGGTAGGATCAAGAACTAAGTCATTCGATGATATATTTTTGGTAGTTGGGGATGCATGTAAATACCCTTTGTCAGAGGCTACAACTATATTTTCTTGGTTCACAGATGAAAAAATAAATGATATTCTTGTAAAGAAATTTGAATCTGAACTTAGTAACGGGTCCAAAATCATT
The DNA here is from genome assembly GCA_031177355.1 of Candidatus Nitrosocosmicus sp. Classification (GTDB taxonomy): domain Archaea; phylum Thermoproteota; class Nitrososphaeria; order Nitrososphaerales; family Nitrososphaeraceae; genus Nitrosocosmicus. Next base: position 40,549 of record JAPSGR010000004.1, read on the forward strand.
TCAATTTGGTCACCTCCTGGTCTTTTTTTACCTGTTAAAATTGATTTCCCTATATTAGTATGCGAAAAGCCGTTCAAGGTTGGAATGGATATACAAGATCAACTTAAATCAATTTACAAAAGCGAATGTATTGATTTCACAGCTTCTTGGAATCTGGCCGACAAATACATCAAATCATTTGAATCAGTTGATCGTCAACACCACCGATTTCTAAATATTCTCCATAGTCTTATCATTTGGTTTAATGCTAAAGAGCTCGGTATAACTTGTGAAGAAGAAGTACCTCCACCGGTCAAAAGTTATGTGGAAATTATGAGATATTTTTTCAATATAGATCTGAGTGAATTTTTGATAAAGTAAATCTATTGAGCGAATTAACAAATCATAATTTGTTACTTACCAATATTATTTTTTTATGAATCATAACAATGTGATAAAATAAATTACTAAAATTCTCATTTCCAAAAAATTTTTTTTATTTTATTATGTATATCTTTAATAACAATTTACCCCAAAGATTATAACTATTGATATTATGATGCAAATTTAGGAGATGGACTTCACAATTAATGAGGGAAGAAGAAATTTACCTGTTCCCCTATTAGTTGAAGCAGCTGTTTTAAATGAAGAAGGAAAATTGTCGACTACTGGGTCTTTATCTGTTAGGACAGGCAAGTTTACTGGTAGATCTCCTGACGATAAGTTTATCGTCAGAGACGAGATTACTACTAATACTGTTGATTGGGGTAAGATCAATCATCCAATTTCTGAAGAACACTTTGACAGGATACAAAGTCGTATGACAAGATATATTTCTGAACAAAAGTTAGAAGAAAAATTGTATACTTTTGACGGATATGTCGGAGCTGATAGATCTTTACAACTACCTATTAGAGTAATAACTGATAAAGCATGGCATTGTCTATTTGCCACACAAATATTTATAAACGCCTCCCGAAACAAATTATTAGATTTTAAGCCAGAATTCACCCTTTTATCACTAAACGATTTTGCCTCACTTCCAAACGTGGAAGGTACTAATTCTGATACTTTTATTATTATTAATTTTAAAAAGAAGTTGATTTTGATGGGTTCTACCTCATATGCAGGTGAGATAAAAAAATCAATGTTTTCTGTGATGAATTTCATACTGCCAAAAAAAGGCGTCTTTCCAATGCACTGTTCAACAAATTTAGGAACTGACGGGAGATCGGCATTATTTTTTGGCTTATCTGGTACGGGAAAAACTACCCTTTCTGCTGACGAAAATCGTCGATTGGTGGGCGATGATGAACATGGATGGTCCAATTCCGGCATATTCAATTTTGAGGGTGGTTGTTATGCTAAATGTATAAATTTAAATAAAGAAAAAGAGCCTCAAATATGGAACGCAATAAAGTTTGGTTCAGTAATGGAAAATGTAGTAATTGATCACATTTCAAGAGAACCAGATTTTACCGATGGTAGCCTAACAGAAAATACTCGTGTAGTATATCCATTGGGTTTTATTCCTGGCGCAGTCATTCCAAGTGTATGTGGACATCCCTCTGTTGTAATATTTCTTACTGCTGATGCCTTTGGAGTCCTACCTCCAATATCAAAGCTGTCAAAGGAAGGTGCAATGTATCATTTTATGTCTGGTTATACAAGTAAATTGGCAGGAACTGAGAGAGGAATCACCGAACCGAAAGAAACTTTTTCACAATGTTTTGGAGCCCCATTTATGCCACTAAAAGCTGCAGAATATGCAAAATTATTGGGTGAAAAGATAACCGAACACAGTTCTAAAGTATACCTTATAAACACAGGGTGGTCTGGAGGACCTTATGGAATAGGTAAAAGGATAGATTTGAACTATACCAGACTAATGGTCTCAGCTGCTATCAAAGGCCAATTGGAAAAGAGCTCTTACGATACGCATGATATCTTTAACCTTCAATATCCCACTTCTTGCGATGGCGTTCCATCAATTTTGTTAAACCCCAGAAATACCTGGCACGATAAAAATCAATATGATTTTTCGGCCAAAAGACTAGCCAGATTATTTATCAATAATTTTAAAAAATTTGAACCCATAGATGAAGAAATAATAAAAGCTGGGCCTCATTTAAATTAATTTTTTACTAAAACGTGATAAAATTTATAAAATTAATTTTCATAAAATTGATTAATTTTGTACAATCGATGTAGCCCGGAGCAGATTCGAACTGCTGTCTCCAGGTTTCTTTTCTATAAGATCCAGAGCCTGAAATCCTTAGTCCTTTTATGGAGTTTGACCGCTAGATTCGGCACCATTGATTCTGGTTCGACCGGGCTTCACGAGCTACAATTGTAGATTCTGTGTTCCTTTATTTTATTTTATCTGTAATTAAAATGGAATGCATAAAATAACAAATATTCGTCTCTAATTATTTTTTGGTGTTGATTTCTCTGATTACAGTTCCATAGTCTAGTCGAGTTTTCTTTCTCATATATGGAATTAATTTATAATGAATAGAATAGATATTCTTTTCACGAACTACGATTCCTTTAACTAAAAGTGATACAAAGCCGCCTGCAATTTTGGATGATACAATCTCTTTGTCATGGCAGACAATATCCCTTTTCTTGTGATACTCTTGCAATGTAAAGTAATTTCTGTTAACCTCTAGTATTAACGGCCAGATGACATATTCCCAAACTAAACGACGATTCTCCGTGGATGAAGCGTGTTTTCCTTTCCTTTTTTCCTTTTGTTTATAGTTTTCCAATGTCATTTTCTTTATTTTTTAGTCGTTATGATTAGAATTAACATCATAGTCACATTTAAACAACCGGGTTTATAATTCTACATACATGACCCCTGTTGATAGGGAATCTAAAAAAGTTAACGAAATTTTAATTGCTTTAGAAAACCTTTCAAAAAATTGGAAAATTGATCCTGTTGTCCGTGATATGCATCTTGGACTCCGCTCTGATGTTAAGGACTATATTATAAAAGTAAACCAGATCACATATCATATCCCTTATCTACCGGAGACTTCTGATTTTTTGAAATGGGATTGCTTTTGGCCTGAATGTCACAATTGCTGTGATAGACAAGGGCGATTACCTCTAACATCTAAGGATGTGTCAGTGATTTCAAAAAAATTAGGATATCCGAATCGCTCAGAATTCCTCAAGAGTGAAACTTATGTTTCAACATGGGAGAGCCCTTCAAGCACTTCCAAAAATGATTCTCAAATCATAACTACCCTTACTATGGTAAATCTCAAGCGAAAGAAAAATGAAAGCGAGATTGATAACGGAAAACCGATTTCATGTCGTTTTCTAGATGGATGTGGGTCTTGCGAAATTAATTCGTCAAAGCCGGGAGTCTGTTGGTTATATCCATTTTTTTCTTGGAGCCAGAATGAAAATAATCGAGTATCAGTTCATGCTTCTTATCAATTAACAGGCGATTGTCCTGGATTTTCTCTAACGAAAAATTTAGAGGATATCATGCCTACGCTGCTTAACTATTCAGCAATAATATATAACTATACTATGAATGTAAATACGACTTTACGTGAAGGCTTAGCAAGAATAGATATGGCATAATAAAAAATATGAAAATCAATTATTTTTTGATTTTTCGTATCTGTCGTTAACGTCTTGCCAGTTAACTAGGTTCCACCAGGCATTGACATAGTCTGGCCTCTTATTTTGATACTTAAGATAATATGCATGTTCCCATACGTCACACCCTAGCAATGGTATCAATCGTTCTGTCCTGGGACTGGTTTGATTCGGCATAGATTTGTAATCTACCTTGTTATTAGATGGATCAAATACCAACCATCCCCAACCACTACCTTGAATTGCTACAGTACTTGCTGTAAATTTTTCTTTAAAATTTGCAAAACTACCAAATGTATTATTGATCGCATCTGCTATTGGTCCCTGGGGTTCTCCTCCACCATTGGGGGTCATATTATTCCAAAAAATCCTGTGGTTATCAAATCCCCCTCCATTGAAGTTAATTGCACCCTTGACATCACTTGGTACCTCATTCAAATTACTCAAGATTTCTATGATATCCTTATTCTGAATCTCTTCTGAACATTTTTCAAGTGCGGCGTTCAAATTATTTGTATATGTTTGGTGATGTTTAGTATAATGGATTTCCATCGTCTTTGCATCAATATGCGGTTCTAATGCGTCAAAATTGTACGGAAGTGGTGGTAATTCATATTTACTCATTAATTAGTTTTGAAAATAAAACCTTTTATCCTTTTCCATTTATTTGGATTCAATGAGGTTGGCTCATATTTTTTATTATGCTGTGTAATAAGCAAACCACCACCCGTTCTATCTACTAATCGGAAACATATTTATTTATTCCAAGTAAAATAACGATATTATGGTAATCAATAGTGATCTCCTTGAACAACGTAAGAAAATTTCAGAGCATAGGCCGAAATTTAAGAGACAAGAAAGTTGGAGATATAAAAGACTGGCCGTTAACTGGAGAAAACCTAAGGGAATTGATAATAAGATGAGACTCCAAGTTTCCGGTGTACCCGCTTTAGTTAAAATTGGCTATCGTGGGCCTAAGGCTTCTAGAGGTTTACACCCATCTGGCTATGTTGATAACCTAGTTCATAACGTTAATGATTTATTAAAATTAGATAATACAAAAGATGCTGCACGCATTGCACACACTGTAGGCAATAAAAAAAGATTGGAGATAGTATCAAAGGCCCAATCACTTGGAATTAAAATATTAAATGGGAGAAAAACTGAATCAAAATCTAATAAAGAAGTTGTGACTCAGGAACAAAAATAGGCGATTAAAATGGTTGTAAATATTCACAAAAAAAGAGAGCTAGCATCACGAATTCTTGGTGTTGGGGTGAATAGGATTCGATTTGAACCAGATAAGTTAGATGATGTAGCTGATTCTATTACAAGGGAGAATATTAGATCTCTAATAAATAGTGGGTCAATTTGGACAGCAAACGTTAAGGGTACTTCAAGAGGAAGGACAAGGTCAAAGCTTGAAACTAAAAAGAAACATGGTACCGGGCCCGGTTCAAAAAAGGGAAAAAAAACCGCACGTGTTGGTAAGAAAGAGGTGTATGTTATTAAGGTACGATCTATGCGAAAGCATTTGAAAATATTAAAAGAAAGAAAGGATATAACCAATGAACAGTTTTGGGCTTTATATAAGAAGGTTAATGGTGCACAGGTTCGTTCGTTGTCCCATTTAAGAGAATTGGTGAAAATCGCAAAAGCTCATTAATATTATCTTAATTTATGTAAATGCCGCATCATATATTAGAATCTGCAAAAACAAAATTTTAAAATTTCGTAAAGCCTTGGAACAAACTCGTACTCGTCTAACTCGTATGAGCTTATCCATCTAAACTCGGTATGTTCCCAATTTAATATGACATCTCTTGTGGTTGCTAAAAAATAAAATGGTTGTATTAATAGAGTTAGGTCTGGCTTGATATTCACCGTAATTTGATCTAATATTTTGTCCAGTATCAGTTCATTTCTATTTATTTTTGTTTCTTCATAAATTTCAAACAAGGCCCGCGAAAGTAAATCTTCGGAAGATTCGAGATATCCGCTAATTCCTGCCCAAACATTTTGCATTGTCTTTGTAGACGGACTTCTTTTCAAAATTAAGATTTTGTTGCCATTTCTTAAGACGGAGGTAACAGTCAAATAAGTCTTATTTTGCTTCTTGATCATCTTTTCTACCAGGTCTATATCATATTTCATTATAAGGCAACAAGTAATGAACTTGTTGCTCTTTTTCGATTTGCTCGACGTTGTCTTACCTTTGCTAAAACCATATAGTGAAAATCCTAATTAAAATTTATATGTGAATTATGTTGCTGATTTAAACAAAATTAATCGTTAAACATTCATCTTCTGAAATTGATATCAGTCGGTGTTTTTCCGAACCTAACGACTTTTTATCAAAATAAATGTCTGTAACTTGCTCGATAGATTTACCTCTCATCTGATTCAGCATGTTCTTATCGATAAAGCGTAGGTTATGCTTGCTTGCAATTGAAGCAAAAGCAACATCTGATGAAATAATAAGTTTATTAAACTTCTCAGAATAGTGATTTCCTCCTAGACCAATAGCAATCTTTGAAGTTTTTTTTGCTTGATACTTGCTTTTCTGCTCGATTGTTTGTAGTAAGCATTTACATACAAGTGAGGCAGTCAATCTATTTTCCCATTCTTCGTCTGATGATCCTATTTCAACAAACATTATGGGATTAGTCGATGACGTAGGGCCATGGTGAGTTGCTTCAATAGTCAAATCATACTGCTGAAGATCACTCTTCATGCCAACAAGGTTTTTCATATATTCTTTTTGAAACGTAGGATAAGCAATCCCCAATTCAAATGGACTTCCTCCAAGGGAATTACTGCTGGAAAAATTTCCTGTAAAATGTGAAGTTAGAGCTGGTAGTTTGCTCTTTGAGGCATGTTTAGATAGAAAAATCAATAAACTCCTCTCAGAGACTAGTTCATCAAGGTTAGGCAGACTCACCAGTTCATGGTCTAATGATAATAAATCAATATTCTCATACTTTTTTGACTTGAAAACTTCATATCCTATCGAAGACTCAGGTGTTATTTGGTTGAGTTTATCTTTGTAATTTCTTCTAAATTCGTGGGAATAACTTGAGGTCAATATAGTAAAACCCTCATGTTCCATCAGATAATCTCTCATTGTGCAACTAGCTTTATCTTTAGAAGAGGCCAGCAAGACGTATTTCATTATCGCCAAAAAAATCATGTTATCTGTCAAAATTTAATTGTTGTTTCATAGTGCATCTCAGATTATCCATCATTTTCTCGTTATAAACTTATAAATTCCAAAACAGATACAAATATTGATTCTATTAAATGCCTAAAGACCTCCAATACGACGAAGAAGACCTGGACCTGCTAGACCTTAATACCGATATTAGTGATAAAAATTCTGACAATAATGATACCAATTCCAATGATATAGAAAGTTTTAGTGAGTCTGAAGTCAGAAATCAGCGAAAACTTTCAAAGAAAGGCAATGGTAACGATAAGATTAATGCGAAGTCAAACTCAAAAAACAAAGACAATCAAACTAATCAATATTCTAATTCTAAAAATGATCTTGATAAAGCCAATGTATTAGAAAATGATTCTAACAACTTGACGAGTGAAAATGATGATGATTCAAAATTCTTCGTAGTGAGGGTAGCCGGGGGACAAGAAAGTATGATTGCATCAATGCTTCAAACTCGACTAAATACTAAAAAGATTGAAGGTATTTACTCTGTATTATTTCTTGAAAACTTCAAGGGATATGTTATAGTTGAAGCTATTGATTCTAACATTGCATATGAAGCACTGCACGGAATTCGACATATCCGGGGCCAAATCAGAGGCGAGCTTCCATTTAAAGATCTGGAAGGTTACTTGATAAAGAAACCCGTGGTAACTGAATTAACAATAGACGATACCGTAGAAATTATTGCAGGACCTTTTAAGTCCATGAAAGCCAAAATAACGAGGGTTGACTATGAAAAACAGGAGGCAACAGTAGTGCTATTGGATTCTCCATATCAAATTCCTGTTACGGTTGACGCAAATTATCTTAAAAAATCTTTATAGAGTTATAAATGGATCTAGTATAAGATAGGACGTAATAATCTATGAGTGAAAAGAAAGTCGTAAACGCATTAGTTAGTGGAGGAGAAGCGAGTGCAGGTCCCCCTTTAGGGCCGGCGCTTGGACCTTTGGGAATTAATATTCTTCAGGTAGTAAATACTATTAACGAAAAAACTAAAGATTTTCCGGGAATGAAAGTTCCAGTGAAAGTCGAAGTCGATTCTGAGACCAAGCAATTTACAGTTGAGGTTGGAATTCCACCTACAGCTGCTTTAATTTTTAAAGAATCTGGTATTAACAAAGGATCAGGTACAGCGGGAACAAATTTTGTAGGAAATATCTCTATGGATAGTATAGTCAAGATTTCTAAGATGAAATTAGACGTGTCCTATGCTCAATCAACAAAATCATCTGCAAAGGAAATTATAGGTACATGTCTTAGTTTGGGAGTCAAGGTTGAAGATAAAGTAGCAAATGAAATTTATGATGATGTCAACTCTGGAAAATATGACTCTCTATTTTCATAACATTGTCATTTTTTTATATTAATTTTTTTTGTTTAAGTAAGTTTAAAATATCCCAATAATAGCAAGTTAAATTATAATTTTAGGTGAATGATGTAAGTATGTCGATTCAAACAGGGTCAGCTGGCGGAATGCCGGTATTGATATTAAAGGAAGGAGCTAGTGAAACAAAAGGAAAGGAAGCACAGAAGAATAACATTAATGCAGCAAAGACAGTGGCAGAAATAGTAAGAACGAGTTTAGGTCCAAGAGGAATGGATAAAATGCTAGTAGATTCCCTTGGAGATGTAACAATAACTAATGACGGAGCAACGATACTCAAAGAGATAGATGTTCAGCATCCTGCAGCAAAAATGATGGTAGAGATTAGTAAAGCCACCGATAACGAAGTAGGCGATGGAACAACTTCAGTTGTTGTTTTGGCCGGTTCATTGATAGAAAAAGCTGAGGAGTTGATTGCAAAGAATGTCCACCCAACTGTGATAGTCGATGGGTATAGAAAATGTGCCGTCAAATCAATTGAACTTTTGAATAATATAGCAATAAAGGTTACAAATAACGAGAAGGAACAATTGATTAAGATTGCAAAGACATCTATGCAAACTAAATTGGTTTCAAAGGAGTCAAATGATTTGGCAAATATAGTAGTTACAGCATCACAACAGGTGTCTGAAACATCTAATGGTTCTACTAAAGTAGATCTGGATGATATTAAAGTAGAAAAAAAATCTGGCGGCTCTATCAGGGATACTAAGCTTATCAGAGGTATAGTTTTAGATAAGGAGGTTGTCCACGGGGGTATGCCAAAGCGTGTAGATAAGGCTAAAATTGCATTGATTAATTCTGCTTTAGAGATTGAAAAAACCGAATTTGATGCAAAACTGAATATCACGTCTCCAGAACAGATGAAAAGATTTTTGGATGAGGAAAATATCATGCTCAAGTCAATGGTTGATAAAATAACAGGAACTGGTGCGAATGTTATTATTTGTCAAAAAGGACTTGATGACATAGCACAGCATTACTTGGCAAAAGCTAATGTATTGACTGTCAGACGGGTAAAGGAAAGTGACATGACGAAGTTATCAAGGGCTACCGGAGCAAGAATTATCAATAATTTGGACGACCTGACCCCTAAAGATTTAGGTTCAGCAGATGTCGTTGAAGAAAGAAAAGTAGAGACAGATAAGTGGGTATTTATAGAAGGCTGTAAGAATCCTAAATCTGTAACAATTTTAATCCGAGGTGGCTCTCAAAGAGTAGTAGATGAAGCAGAGCGTTCTATGCATGATGCTTTAATGGTCACAAAGGATGTGTTAGAAAAACCATTCATAGTTGCAGGTGGTGGATCGCCTGAGGCATATGTATCAGGAAAGTTAAGGGAATGGACAAATACATTAACTGGAAGGGAACAATTAGCAGCTGAAAAATTCGCTGAGGCACTGGAAATTATTCCGATGACTCTAGCAGAAAATGCTGGAATGAATCAAATCGATACATTGGCTGAATTGCGTTCTAAGCAGAACAAGGGTTCAAAATGGGCTGGAATCGATGCCCGAAATTCAAGAATAGCAGACATGTCTAAGATTGAAATTTTTGAACCATTGTCTGTGAAGGAACAAATAATAAAGTCCGCTACCGAGGTTGCATCGATGTTGTTAAGAATTGATGATGTGATCGCTTCAAGCAAATCTGGTGGAATGGGTGGTGGTATGCCTCCAGGCGGCATGGGTGGTATGCCTCCAGGCGGCATGGACGGAATGATGTAATCAAAAAATTCTAAATTTAAACATTTTTTGATTGCTACGTTAAATTTGTTTTCTTGTATATAATCAATATTCCAATAACATTATATTTGATTTTGATATAGTAAGGGTAGGGTAGGTAGGATCGGGGTGCTAGCCGTGCCCCATACCGGAAATCGGCTTTATGTCGGGATCAGTAACTATTAGGTAAATTCATGAATGGGAGGAAACCCGCTCATTCTTCTAGTATGAAATCATGCCGTATCGGATGGCTATGAGCAGCAAATTACACGAAGGTGTAATATTGACTGTGAATTGTTGAAATGGGTGAGGTCCGGGAGGGAGCAACCCTAAGGCATCGTAGCCGTGCTGTTACGTCTACGTGGTGGATTTAGGAGGATTTGAAAAGGGGCCTCTTGTTCATGTTGGTACTAGTAGGCTACCCTACTTTGACCTATCTAATTCTTCTGGAGGTTTTTTATTTGTCTGTGTTTAAAACGTCTTAAATCTATTTCCTTTAACCTGAATGTATGGTTCAATCTAAATTCAAGGATACGAGAAATGAAGATAATTATAGTACAGGACAAAATAGATCAGACAAAGTTATTGATGAATCATCAACTTCATATGATAATAAGCAGTCTGAATTTGAAAGCGATGTTACTAAACTAATTAAGGAATCGATTGAGCGATCGATTCAACTAAATCGCACCAAACCTTTTGATACAACTAGTAAGCAGTTAACCAAAGTGACATTAAAGATAGTTAATGAATTGCCAAAAGTTGCAATAAAGACAGGCCATATTGCAATGAAAATGGCTTCGATAGGAAAAGAAAGTATTATTTCTTTAAATGATCTCAAGAATAACCAGTATTTAAGAAAAAAAGAATAACTATAAGTTCTTTTCAAATAACTTGGCTTGTTCGATACGAGAAATGAATTATCATTTGTTTGACATTATTTTCTAGTGAACCCTTGAAGAAAATTCGTTCTTTATGCATGCGCGAACTTATTAAATTATAGACCATCATTTTATTGCTCTGAATAACATAATCACAACTTATCACTGATGGTTACTAATGTTATATTAATAGGTTATACGAAGGGATTTTTCGATCTATAATAACAATTTGTAATTGAAGTCAATTTGAGACAGCTATAGGTGAAATATATAATTTAAATAATTGATATTTTGCTGCTTTTATTATATATGACACGAACCCATTTGAGTGGAAATAGGAGTTATATGATTTAGGCCTTAATTTGCAATATCAAAAACATTTAATTATAAAAAATATATACAACTATCTGGTGAAATTGTTATAAATTTTAATTAGTTTAATTTTGTTGGTTTTATGACACTTCCAGGAGGAGAAATTTCAAAGAGGGAACTTCATTTCATCTGGATTGTAGATTGTTCAGGCTCTATGAGAGATGATGGCAAGATACAATCTCTCAACTATGCTATTAGAGAGGCTATTCCTCATATGCAAAGGGAGTCTGAGAATAATATTCAGGCAGATCTATTGATTAGCGCTTTAAAATTCTCAACTGGAGCTCAATGGATTATCCCACCTACCCAAGCAAAAAACTTCAAGTGGACAGACATAGAAGCAAAAGGCCACACTGATTTAGGTCAGGCCTTGGTATTATTGTCTGAGGTATTACATGTACCCCCAATGACAGAAAGGGGACTACCGCCAGTCCTAGTCCTACTGTCAGACGGCCAACCTACAGATGATTATGAGGGCGGCTTAGAGAAATTATTGCGTGAACCATGGGGTAAAAAGGCTATACGCATATCCATTGCTATTGGAGAGGACGCAAACATGAATGTACTTGAGAAATTTATTGCAGACAACGAAAGAAGTCCTCTTCTTGCTCGAAACCCAGAAGCTCTTTCAAATTATATACGATGGGTCTCAACTGTTGTGCAATCGGCTTCAGCACGTCCTAAAAGTCAACAAAAGGATTATGAATCATTAGGTTCGAATGTAGATATTCCCCAACCTCCTGAATCGATCTCTTCTGCTGCCGATGTGTGGTAGTCAGTCTGATAATGGAAGATGGAAATGACCAAAACTAATGGGTTCACGATAGGTGAAACCCTGTATATCGAACAATTAAGCATGATTTGCAATATTGAGAGGGAAATGGGTTCTGGTACTCAAGGAAAGGTTTATTCTCTTATTTGTCCTGATAATTCTACTTTAGTGCTAAAATGGTATTTTCCCTCCATGGCTACTAAGGAACAACGTGAAATCATAAATTATTTGATCCAAACCAAACCTCCAAGCGATAGATTTCTCTGGCCGATAGCATTGGTTGAAAGCCCAAAAAGGGAGGGATTTGGATATGTGATGCCTCTAAAAGAAAATAGATTTAAAAGTTTTAGTTCATGGCTCTCGAGGAAGGTTGATCCTTCTTTTAGAATATTATTGACTGCATGTTTTGAGTTAGCACAAAATTTCCATCTTATGCATTCAAAAGGATTATGTTATCAGGATCTTTCCTTAAACAACATATACTTTGATCCTCACAATGGCGAAATAAGAATTGGCGACACGGATAATATAGTGATAAATGGATCTGGAAAAGGGAATGTGTTAGGAACTCCTAAATTTATGGCTCCTGAGATAATAGTAGGAAAGGAATCACCCAATACTCAAACCGATTTGTATTCGCTAGCAGTATTATTATTCTATATTTTGTTCCTAAATCATCCCCTGGAGGGTAAAGCCGAAAGTTCCATAAGAAGTCTTGACATTCCCTCTATGACAAAACTTTATGGTTTTAATCCAGTTTTCATATTTGATCCTGAAGATGATTCTAATTTTCCCGATCCTATATATCATAGGAACGCTTTAATTTATTGGAATATTTATCCGGAATTTTTTAAAAAACAATTCATAAAATCATTTACAAAGGGAATCAACGATCCTCTAGAAGGCAGAGTCCGGGAAACTGAGTGGCAGATCGCCTTACTTGAACTACGCGATTCGATATTCTATTGCAAATTATGTGGATCGGAGAATTTCCTCGATCCCTATCTTGTTGGAGCTTTGAGTTTAGGCAACGTTGATGCATATAGTAATAAAAGTCAGAATGAAATGAAATCTGCCGTCTTGTGTGAATTGAATAGATCTGTAAAAAATCACATTCCAACATGTTGGAATCATAATTGTAAAACTGCAAATCACAAGGTTATGTATATTCAATTAAACGGGCGTTCTATAGTTACACTGAATCATGATACTCAGTTATTTTTACATCATGTAGATCCTAGTTGCAAATATAATTTCTCTTATATCATAGCTGAAGTAAATAGACATCCCAGAAATGACCAAGTATGGGGACTAAAAAACTTGTCCGATTTTAACTGGAATGTAACAAAACCCAATTCCGATTCTATTAAAGTGCTCCCAAAACAGAGTGTATTGATAGCACCTAATACAACCATTGACTTTGGTAAATCTATAGGTACCATATATTATTTAGATGAAATGATAACTTATGCTTACAATTGACCCCGTTGGACTCGTTGGTTCGGAACCTTTTGGTAAAAATGGATGGATTCTAAACGGGGCCAGCGTAGTAGGTGCTAGTCATTATAATATGGGTGTCGAGAATCAGGATTCAATATATTGGATACAATCAAATAAAAATGATGTTGGAATACTGGCAGTGGCAGATGGCCACGGAAGTAAATTCCATTTTAGAAGCAATATCGGATCTCGAATCGCTACTAAAACTGCTGCTAAAATGCTATACAATTTTTTTAGTGAATATCAAGTAAATTCTACTACGATCTCATCGGTAAAAGATGTCATTCGTTATTCACTTCCCAAACGACTAGTAAAAAATTGGAATGACAATGTCAAAAGTCATTTATTAAGATACCCTTTCTCACACAGTGAACTTACAAAATTTTCTTTAAATAACAATTCATCCTTTTTGCAGAAACTGCATACAAATCCTCACATTGCTTACGGCTCGACCCTGCTGACTGCAGTATTAACTAAAAACTATATTTTCATATTTCAACTAGGAGATGGTAATATCTTGATCGTTGATGAGAATAGAAACATATTATCTCCATTTGACAAGAAACTTCAATATGATGGACATGAACAGAATATACTTCCACTAAACTTCACTAATTCTTTGTGTATGGATTATAGTTGGTTAGAGTTTGATGTTGGTGCATATGCTCATGTAGACATGGTTCCTAGATTAGTAATTCTTTCAACTGATGGTTATCTTAATTCATTCAAAAATGAAAGTGGTTTTTACAAATTAGGAATAGATTATCTTGACATCCTAGATAACTATGGTGTCGAGTATTTACAAAGCAAATTACAAAATATACTCAAAGAAACTTCTCTAAAAGGTAGTGGAGATGATATTTCTCTAGGTTATATTTATAAAGGAAGCCATTAGATTTCAGAATTTTTAGTAATTCAAAAGTATTACATTAGTTATAAAGTTTCTATTTAAAGTTGCTCTCCATGGCCTTTTCGAGCTCGACCTTAAAGTCATCAACTTTTTGATCAATTTTTTCTTCTTTGCTTGCTTTGTTTCTCGTATCATTATCTAGACTATCTCCATTTAGATTTTCTTTAATTATTTGATACTGAGGAAAATTTTCTGATTGAGTTTCTTTTAGTATTATCTGTTCTTCAATTGAATTAGTAAATTCCGATATTAAGTCTTGGTTAATAGTAGTCTTTGAATCCCGGTCGTCATCAGTAGAGTTATTTTTCTCCACTGGGACGTTAGCTGCATAATTAACACCCTGCGAAATGGATAAATCATAATCAGTATTAAAACCTGAATCTACAATTACGTACGCTATGATTGCTAAAGCCAGGCTTAAAGTAGAGACCATAATGCCGACAACATAGAATCGATTAATTTTTTTTCTAGTATGCTTAAAATTAGGTGTTTGGTCAATGATTTGATTGTAATATGATACTGTATTTAGGTTCATCAGATCCATTGTGTTGATTTTTCTTCTAATTGTGAATTCATCGTGGGAATTTATCGATAATGCTTTGTCGTAACACCTTATCGCCTCATCATATTTTCCTTGATTATGAAGAGATAGTCCTTTATCTGATAGGATATTATAGTTTTGGGAATTTATCGATAATGCTTTGTCGTAACACCTTATCGCCTCATCATATTTTCCTTGATTATGAAGCTTTAATCCACTTTCGTGGAGCTGGTCGATTCCAGACGGATTCAGCCCTATTGGGTTTGATAATGGATTATAGATTTCAGAACTAGAAAATTGATCGTTGTTATTTTGGATAGCAAAGTATTTAGGCTCAGTCAATATTGTATGCATATCCTTTTCTGTCATTATATGCATACCTATAGCCCAAACAAAAATCGTCCAAGCTGCTGACTCTACCTCTGGAACATAATACGAAGTAAGAATTGATATTACATCACATATGTCCTCTCTAAGAGATTGTTCTTTTACTCTCTTTTTTATTAGTTCGGTTGTTTTCGCCTTTGCTGCAATAACAATCAGATGAATTTCATTTTTATAACTCGAACCATAAATATCTTTAAGATATCCTTCCAATCTGACTGAGTCTTTCGAAATTTCTGGATGATCTTTAATTACATTTTGTAATTCTGCCGCAAATAGTGGAACAGTAGCAAACTTCTCAAGGTTTGTCATAGACTTGGATACCTCTATCAATCAATCATAAACCCACTGAATTGTAATATAATTACAGACTAAATGATTTCTTATGTGGGCAAATATATAGAAATTGATAAGTTTAGATTTGGTCATTCCCTTTTAGTTAAAGATTTGTTTTTTGATTATTATTAATTTAAAAGAATTCTTTCGATACTTATTTCCTCAATTCTATTCTAACTGAATGTTTAGGTAAATAGAACACTATGCATTTATGATGAACCTGTATAGTGTTTGGTTTGATAATACTTATTTGTCCACACCATCTTTTGACATTGAATTCTCCTTACTCTGTTAAGGATCTAAGGGTAGTATTCGTCGAAGCATCTACTGCATACTACATTTCTATACTTAGAGTACTTTGGATTTCTAACCACCTTTGTATTAATATCATTCAATTCAATCTTACAAACAATACAGCGACTAGATGTTTCACTGTGTGATATCATATTATAGTTTGCAATATACATCAAAATAAAGTTTTTAATTTTTGCATTAGATCTTGATTAGGACTGACATAAAGTCTAAACTGAGAAATCAAGTTGGAGGTCACTCATATAAATTGAATCAAACTTCTTGCATGTAGTCAAAATGGTTAGAATATCATTTTCAAAATTCTTCACCAGTCCAAATCCATTAACAATGTCTTTTTCTTTGGACGATCCAAGACCTATGAAAATGTTATTAAGCAAATTGTAATTCGCAGATTTCATTAGAACATATCTAAAATTATTTAGTTGTAATGAATTTCGAGCTGAATAATAAGGCAGGTAAAAACGGTTTCTATAATAAATTGACTTTACGTCTTTAAGAGGTATCTGAACAGAATTTGATTCTTTTAAATTTACGAATCTTGAAAAGGTATTTAATCTTTTTTCGAATCGGAGTAGGCTAGACCTCCTTATTATTGGATTTGGTTTGCGCCCGTTTATAATACTACATTTCCAATTGCTTAGTTGCCTTAAAAATTTTTTTATATTCTTGCAGATGTTATTGTCGCCTAAGCAAACTACACAATCAGGCTTAATTTTTTCTATTAACCTTAATTTATAGTAAAGGCCCATACCATGTAAATACCCATCAGTATTAACAATACATACATCGTGGGGCTTTGATTTGTTTATTAATTTGCTAACGCATCTGATTATTCTGATCTCATTTTTCGCTGGTTGAATACTTCCAATGAAACTAATTTGGTCGGCTTTTATCATTGACAGATCTATTTTTTGATCCAATAAAACAGCCGATCCAATACATGTTGGAGGTGCTAAATCTCCTTGACCTACATCGGCATCTATCAAGTATGGTCTAAGATTACTCTCAATGAATTTGTTTGCAAGATATAGTGAGAAGGTAGACTTGCCGGAGTCTGATGCTCCTATGACAACTATTTTTTTATATTTTAAATCCATTATAGATCGTAAAATATCTTTCCAAATCGCCATGCCTAAAGCTGTATCGCTGCTATAAATACCATATATTGAATACTTGCTTCCTCCAAAATGGATCTTTGTATTATCTCTTTTTTC
Organism: Candidatus Nitrosocosmicus sp.; assembly: GCA_031177355.1. Lineage (GTDB taxonomy): Archaea > Thermoproteota > Nitrososphaeria > Nitrososphaerales > Nitrososphaeraceae > Nitrosocosmicus. The sequence continues at coordinate 57,702 of JAPSGR010000004.1, forward strand.
TATAGGCAATATTTTCGTGCTATTCCAGCATATTCTTTGATTTGTAATTTTTACTCCTAGAATATTACATTCACCGTATACTGTTATGATTACTGGACCACGAATAAGTAAAATCTTCAAGGCAATTCTATCAGGTTTGTCTTTAATGTAGTCATGACTTTTGATCTGTGTGATCCAATCTCTTTATATATAATATTGTATCTTGTTCTTCCCATTTGATATTATTCATCATGAATTAGTGTATTATAGGCTTAGTAGTTTATAACTTAAAGAAGAAATTTTTATACCAATCTACATCTTAATGCTTCTTTATCACAGCATTTTATTTATTATATTGAGTATTCGACTTCAAACGGATTAACGAGTCACTACTCAAATTTCATCTCTCTTAATACAAACACTTTCTGATATAAATCCACCGAACCAACATAATATCTAATAACATTTCTTTAAAAATTAAATAACCAAAGTAAAAACATAGATTATGCAACGAATTAGAAAAATTACATCGGAAATTCTAGTATCTATAGCATTTGTTTTATTGTTAGTTTATATTATAGATGTAGGGGTTTCGATGATAAACAAATCAGATGGATTTCTGCCCTTATCAGAAAGGGATCGTGGAATGATATTTGGAGGGGGATCCATTTTATTATTTATCGTTTCATTTGGGGTCGGTATCAACATACCTTCAAGACTATTAACCGTTATTCTAATATTAGGAGGAGCTATTATGGGAACTACGGTTCTCTTATCGTCTATATTCATGCCACCAGACAATGAAGTTCAAAACTCCTCCACCAATCCAAATCAAATGGCAATATTGGCTCCACAATTTATAGGAATAATACTTATTGGCTATATAATTATGGGTATGGGAATTATAAGAGCTGTTAGAAGAAGATAGTGACTTCCTCGTATATAGAAGACTATTAGTTAATCTATACTCTATCTTCACTTTTATGGTGGATATGTATTCAAATAGCATGGCAAGATATTTTATTACATACTAATCACAATTTTTTTTTATTGCAATGATTTGGTTAGCATATTCTATATACTCCTGATCAATTTCTGTACCAACAAAATCTACTCCTAATTCTAGACAAGCTAGAGCTGTGTTACCTATTCCCATAAAAGGATCGTACACTATAAAATCTGTAGGTCTGAACCCATGTAACTTGATACAAAGTTTGGCTAACTTTTCTGGAAAAACGGCAGGATGTGATCTTCCGTGTTGGATTGTAGGATATGCTATAAACCAAACATTTCCTCTATCTCTTTTGTCTTGAATTGCTGATTTCCATCTCCTCAAGTTAGATTTGTCTTGATAGGGAACTCCTATCGATAGTTTATCTATGGGTTTGCTCCCTGTTTTAGTAAAGTGGAACACATATTCGTGAGTATTAGTTAAGAATCTGTTACTTCTTATCGGTTTATAATGACCAATTGAGACACTGTCAACACCGATTGGATTGCTGTTTCCAATATCTTCCTTTTCAATTGATATTGACTTGATCCAATGTATAGTATTTTGGAGTTTATAACCCGCATCTACAAATTTGTTTAGGACTTGAAAGGGAAGCAAAGGATCTACTGATGTTCCACCTATATTTAAAAAAAAAGAGCCATTGGTCTTCAATATGGAGTAACTCCTCTGTGCTACCACATAGATCCATTCTAGATAATCCTTATGTTCCATATTATCACTGTATGTATTGTATTTCTTACCAATGTTATATGGAGGTGAAGTTACTATTACATCGATTCTGACTTTATCATTTATTCTGATCTTCTCCATAAACTCTATACAGTCTTCACAATAAATCCGATTGCGAGAAATCACAGGACCTATTATACTAAGACAAATTTAAAATTTTTTAGTTTACCAATATTAATTCTATTTTGAAAGTCTATGGTGTTCAAATACACATCTACAATTATGATCGTGCATTAATCTTTATCTGATTTTTTAGTCCTGAGGAACTACTTGGTTAGATAATTGTCACCTTCCTTTGCACCCGTTTCTTTCATACCTGATCAATTTCAATTGAATTCCTTATTTCAACTGATTTCGATAAATTTCTAAAATCTCTTTAACTGTTGTGCTGTCCTCCGGTGCTTTATCTTCTCTTATATTACCAGAAAATTTTGGGAATCTTAATGCCATTCCATAGCCGGGTTTTATCATATCTTTGCCGGTTGTATAAACCGGGCTTAGGGTGATTTCAGGGGAAATAATCTCTAATACTATAGTTGGTTCAAACCAAACATCCATTGATAATGCTCCAGGCTGGACTCTTGGATGTTTTTTATGAATTATCAGATTGCTTAACTTTTGGTAAAGATTATCTAGAACGTCGTCCTTAAAACCTGTTCCTACTTTACAAATTGTATAAAAGGTGTCATCTTCTTTACTATATGAGCCTAATAATAAAGCTCCGTATTTTCCAACGCGTCTGCCTTTTCCATATAAAGCACCCAAGATCACTAAGTCAACCGAGTCAGTTATTGTTCCAGAGTATTCTTTCTTAAGCTTTATCCATGCCCATTCTCTGGCTCCTGCGCGATATATGCTATTAGGATTTTTTAGCATTAAACCTTCGCTGCCATATTCTAAAGCCTTTTTCATAAACATTTCGATTTCATCAATGCTTGACACTTCCATCTGGTCTATCAGCCTGAGCCTATTATTAATAACATTACCAAAAACAGATTCTAATAATCTCCTTCTTTCAGCAAAAGGTGAATCCATTTTATTCTGACCGTCGTAGTATATTATGTCAAATAGATTCAGTAATACTGGATATGTTTCCATAGTCTGTTGGATATTGTATTTTCTTCTTCTTCGCATTAAGCTTTGAAAGGGTAGATATTTGGAATTAGCAGGATTAATTGCAACGACCTCTCCTTCAACGATCATCTCATTTGAATCAAAGTCAGCAAACATCTTTGCGATCTCTGGGAAATTTGACGAAATGTTTTCGAGGCTTCTAGTAAAAAGTTCAACCTGTTGTCCTTTTTTGTGTATCTGGATTCTCTCACCATCTATTTTGAATTCAGCTAGACACTTACCTCCGATTTTATTTAATGCATCCTTTGAATCTGCTGCTCTTTCAGCAAGCATCGGTCTGATAGGTATAAACAAGGATACCGATATTGATTTGACATCTTCTAAGGAACCCTCTGCCAAAATTCTAGCTATATTTCCCAAATCACTAGAAAGATTAAAGGCGCTTTCTAGTATTTTCCGATTCTTCTTATCGCCAGTAAAACATAATGCTAACGCATCAATCAGAGTAAAGTTAGCTATACCCAACCTCAGATTTCCGAGAATTAGTTTCAATAAGTATTTTGATTCTAAGTTCGAGGAATTGTTTATCAAACTAGTAATATACCTAATCTTCAGATCCAAAGAGCCTACCCCAGAAGAACTTGCTATCTTTAGTAACGTATCAAATACCTTTTCGATTGTAAGATCTTCTTGAAATAATGTACTTTGTGTCTTGTCAATTATTAAACTATAAGCCACATCCCCTAGGTCGCCAATTTTATCAAATCTTGACTTGATTTCATTTTTAGACATCCCAGTGGCTAGTGATAGAGCTTTAGTAACTATTTTTTCAGCTATTCCTAATTGACTTGATTTGTGATCTGGCCCGAGTTTTCCTTGAATAAGATATACCGTTTTATCTATTATATTCGCAGGTGTTTTTCTTAAAAGATCTACTAAAAACTGTGTAAGTTCTAATCTGCTACTGGTTTTCTCCATTCTCTCGAAAGTCTGCGCGAGTTCTAAAAATAGCATCGTTAACTGATAATAAAATTAGAATATTAAATTTGAACATTACTTTTTGAAATTTGCACTAACATATTGGATCCTAAAAAGATAGAAGGAATTGCAGTGCGTATGATTAATACTATTTATATTTATTTGATTCATCTTAATATAAGGAAATGAGCACCGTTAGTGAAATAATGTCACCTCGTGAACCGTGGACAATTCAAGCATATTCTAATAAGACTGCTCATGATGTAGCCACTATGCTAACCAACTATCGTATAGGATCGGTACTTGTTATCGATAAGGATAAGACACCGATTGGGATCATTACTGAGCGGGACATGGTTAAGCGTGTTTGTCTTGAGAGTTTGAATGCAAGTAAAGTGCTTGTAGAGGACATTATGACATCGCCATTAATAACTATAATGACATATGATTCTGTTGATACCGCATCAAGGATCATGATATCAAACAAAATAAAACGATTACCCGTGATGGAAGCAGATAACCGAATTGTAGGTATCATAAGTGTTACTGATATAACTAAAAATCTTGCAAAAATCTTATTTGATGATTATAATCGATATAGATCATTAAAGAAAATTCTTGAGATTGATGATGTATCGAATTAACCTCTAATTATCGTAGATTTTAAGTCTTCATGCAACATTATGCTTGAAAAATTATAATTTATTTGATCTTAAGTAAAATTTGCACAATTTTAGAATTTGATAAATAATGGGATAGAAAATATTTGTTCTGTTTTTTTATTATCTCTAGATCTATATTTTACAAAATTTTTTCCCGGCACTTTATTCATTCTTTCTTTATTCTTTTTATTGACTTCATAATCATAATCTGGATTGGATTACTAATATTTAAAAAACCAGGATTATACTAAATCTGAAAAATCGGATTGGTAGAAACAGAATTGACCTATCACAATGGAAATGGTTAAATTATGTGTTCAATTTTTTTATAATAAAATGCCTTGGTAGCTCAGCCTGGCCAGAGCGTTGCCTTGGTAAGGCAAAGGTCGCGGGTTCAATTCCCGCCCAAGGCTTTCTCTATTTGGGCTTTGCTTGAAAAAAGAATGATGGTTTGGGTTTGTCTGGGAAGTATTGGTTTGAATAATGTAGATACTGTTTTGACAATCAGGTGAATATAATTATCACAAGTGCAACATTAGAGTCGTATTTATTGAAAAATTCCTTACATCTATTCTAATATAGCTAAATTCAGGTCCAGTGTGACGATATTGAAAATTGCTCATTTATGATTCTATAAGGGTGGTTTATGATCTTTTATTCCTCTAGGGTATTTTCATCTAACTTTATTTATTATTACACTTGTCTTTTGCCAATAGTGACGAAAATCTAAATTTAATAAAAACGATGTATGTAATCATATATCTTTATTAAATATTAGGGTAATGCAGTGATCGGACTACGAGTTACGTTAAAAAATGTAACTGAATTATAGTCCAGTTTAGAGTAACTAATCCATCTTCGTTTAGTTTTATTTAAGACCGTTATTATAAATAAGCACAGCAAACAGATGCAATCTTAATTCACTTGCTGCAACACTCTTTCAATAATGTTTATATTTGTATAGAATTATTAAATGCTAATTTGTATAAAACACAAATTCTAAATAAAAAGACTTTAGGTTCACTCAATTTATCTATTGTCACATTGACCATGTTGTTGTTAACCCTAGGAGTTACTTCGTCCTATTCTCAAGGTTTTGAAGAAGATCAATCAACATCTGTTCAAATATATAAGTCATCTTTAAATTCATATAGTATTATCAATGATACTGCTTTTATTAAACCATTTTTTGATACAACATATACAATTAGTGGCAGTAGCACGTCTATGAATACTTCTCAAAGTATAATTAATTCGACAATCATTAATGACTTTATGTTGTCTCCCACTGTAGGTTATATCATGCAATATACTAATAACACAAGCATAGGGAATAATTCAAGCACTATACTTCCTTCACTGCCTAATCCCTTTGTTGATATCGATACCATAAGTAGCAAAATTCATCAAGAAATTTCTCAAGCCATCAACAATGCTGTTGATATTGGCAATTATAAAGTAGACATAAGATGCACTTTTGGAGAAAATATTGAAGATTGGGATTGTGAGGTTTTTAGCTTGCCAATATAAATTTGCAAGCCCTTCGCCACTTTTTTTGTATAGAGTCAGAATAATTCTTTTTTTCCAAAACTGATCTCAAAATTTCGGAAATCGAGGCCACTCTTTTAAAACATAAATTTCTTCAATAGATTAATATACAATTGAATTGCAATTATGCCCTTTCGATAATTAGTTAATCACGAAACAATCTATGTTTATTTTACCTCTGCTTAATGTGTATGAACTGTTTGTTAGACTAGCAAAAATACATTCAGTCAATTGCTTTTAAGGATTTACGATATATATATAAGTATTTCAGAAATAAGTGTAAACGGGCGGGGGTTGTAGAGCCTGGCCAAATAAATCTGTGTATTTTGGAGACGCGGGACTTAAGATCTTTATGAGGGATCCCGTCTCTCAGGGGTTCGTGGGTTCAAATCCCACCTCCCGCACTTGAGATGAAGTCTATCTTCCACTAGAATATCAGATATACTTACCATACATCATGCACTCCTTTTGGGTATAGTAAAATGTTAACTGTGTTTATATTTAGCAAAGATATTTCTATCCATTTATATTGTAATAAACTTACGTTATTCAATGATGCTTCGAAACAATATATAAGATTTTCAGGAATTTAAGAGGCAACAATCAATTTTTTTTAGAATTATTATATTCCAAACACATATTCAAAAAGCTTTTATGAAATCTATTGTCGTTTGCTAGCTCAGGATGAAATGACGTTGCTATGATGTTATTTTGCCGAACGGCAACAATCTTGTTATCTAATTTTGTCAAAATTTGAACCCCTTCTCCTATCTCCGTTATTGCTGGCCCTCTGATGAAAACACCATTAAATGTCTCTTCCCCCAAGAACGGTATATTTAGTTTACTTTCGAATGAATCTTTTTGTCGTCCAAATGCGTTTCTCTCAACAGTAACATCTAGAATCTCTAATAAATGTTGCTTTGTTTCACCAACCGTTTTATCATAGGTTTTATTAGCCAAAAGAATGAGGCCTGCACATGTACCAAGTACGGGCAACCCGCTTTGAATTTTGTTTTTAAGTAAATCTAGTTGAACCTTTTGAAGGAATAATAACATCCCGATCACAGTACTTTCACCACCAGGGATAATTAGCCCATCAATTTCGGTTACGCTAGTGAAGTTTTTTAAAAAAATTACTGATCCTTCAATTTGTAATTCCTTTAATGCTTCATTTATTGCATCTGAATTTTCTTCAATATCTCCTTGGATACCTAAAATTCCAATTCTTAATTTCTTCATTATACTAATGGACCTCTTTCTTGCATTCTAAGATCCAAATTCTTGGTATCTAGTCCTACAAGTGATTTTTTCTCATCTACCATTTTCTGGGCTTCCAATAATATTTTTTCATCATCATAGAAGGTAGTTGCCAAAACGACTGCCCTAGCTCGTAATGATGGGTCTGTTGATTTAAAGATACCGGAACCTACAAATACACCGTCACAACCTAAACTCATTAAAAAAGCTGCATCTGAAGGGGTGGTTATCCCTCCTGCTGCAAAATTCACTACTGGAAGACGACCCAGTTTTCCAACTTCCATTACCGTTTCTAATGAAACCCTAAATTCTCTGGACAGTTTTATCATTTCTTGAAAGTCGCCGTCAGAATAGACACTGCGTACCGTTCTTATTTCCCTATTCAGTAATTTAATATGATTTACAGCTTCTGCAACATTTCCGGTTCCAGGTTCTCCTTTCGTTCTGATCATAGATGTACCTTCTTCTATTCTTCTCAATGCCTCGCCCAAATTCTTTGCACCATTAACAAAAGGAACTGTAAAATTCCATTTCCATATGTGATTTTCTTCGTCTGCTGGGGTTAATACCTCGCTCTCATCTACCATATCCACTCCGCAAGTCTCTAACATCTTTGCTTCAGAAATATGTCCTATCCTGCATTTAGCCATAATGGGAATAGATACTGAATCCATAATATCTTGAATTGTTTTAACACCGGCTGTCCTAGCGACTCCACCCGCCTTTCTAACGTCATAAGGTAATTTGTCCAGCACCATTACTGCTACAGCTCCAGATTCTTCAGCAATTTGAGCTTGCTCTACATTTGTAACATCCATGATTACTCCATGTTTTTGCATATGTGCGAAACCTCTCTTTACTAAAACACTACCTTTTATAGTCTCCTTATCATTTTCAATCAAGATTTTCCGTCCCTCTGATTTCCTATCAGGTATTAATGAAATAGCCACAAATTCTATTGGCTAAAACGATATATAGATATATTTTTTTATTCAAAAACTTTTAATTCTTTATTTGATAAATTTGCTAAATTTTCTGTAAATGAGTGGTTAATTGCATCTACTATTCATAACGTTAAAACAATATAGCAATATTTAAAAAGGTATTACCTTTATTACAGGTAATGACTTTACCAAAAGGGTATAAACCTAGTGGACAAACCGGTTCCGGTAGTAGTGGTAGTAGTGGTAGCAGTGGTAGCAGTGGTAGTTCCTCTGGAGCAAGTCGAGATGAAATTGAGCGTATGATCGGCCGTAGAGTCGAGAATATGAAAGGTATTATAGTATTGGGCTTTATATTATGTTGGGTTGCCACAGCTGGCGGTGTGTATGTAGGTGTTACAGTGTATCCGTGGGCATATCCGTTACCAAGTGGGATATATGCTCTCTCTGTTCTAACCGTAATTGAAATATTAGGTATGATATGGATGTTAAAGATTGTTGGTGAAAAACCAGTAAGAATGTAACATCTTATTTTATTTTTTTTAACCTTCTCGACTCTTTTAAAGACAGTAACAACATTAACAACAATATTACTTCTAACGTTGGGCTTCATTGAAAATAGGAGATGATGTTAATTTCTAAAATAATGCACACAAAATCTTATATACTACCTATAAGAACAGCATAATAATGGTCTGGTTAAGACGTACAACTCACTATTTGTTCATAGTTGTTGTTGCAGTTAACAGTACTTTGCTTACAATCAACGCAGGAGATTATATCTTCTATACTGACTGGGCATGGACATCATTTGTCGTATTCTCAATTTCTCAATCCACAATGCTTGTGGTCGGAGCTATATACTATATGTTGTTTACAGGTGTCCCCGGTACTGCTACGTATTATGCAACTATAATGACTATATATACATGGGTTGCCAAAGGTGCATGGTTTGCTTTGGGATATCCATACGACTTTGTCGTGGTTCCAGTATGGATACCGTCGGCTATGTTGTTGGACTTGGCATACTGGGCAACAAGGAGAAACAAACATGCGGCCATATTAATTGGTGGTGTGTTGGTAGGAATGTCACTACCACTATTTAATATGATAAACTTGTTGCTGGTTGCTGATCCCTTAGAAATGGCATTCAAGTATCCTAGGCCCACCTTGCCTCCATACATGACTCCAATTGAACCTCAGGTAGGTAAATTCTATAACAGTCCTGTCGCCTTAGGAGCGGGTGCTGGAGCTGTCCTATGTGTGCCTATAGCGGCGTTGGGTGCAAAACTCAATACTTGGACATACAGATGGATGGCAGCATGGAGTAAGTGGGACTAACTCCCTTTTTTTTCTAAAATCTTAAATTTTATAAATCAAACTTTTACAAGATTGATTACAAACAATAAATTCTGTATTTGACCTCTAGACAATTTATTTTACATTGATCTTAAATCATGGTTGGTTGTAAACTAAGCTATAATATCTCTTATCCTTTTTTGACAGCTTTTAATTCATCAATCAATCTATCGATATTTGTATTTGGGTTGCCTTCGTCATCCATTATATTTTGTACTGCTGGAGGATAGTCAGGGTAGTTGTTTATTCTTGTTTGTAGCCGATCCTCAAAGGTCGGTACTGTGTTATTTTCATAAAAAATACCGACGGGGATTCTGTCTTCCCATTCATTCGCTTTATCAATAGCTGCCATTATTTTTGCAGAAGCTTCATCATTGTTTGTCACGAGACCGTTATAACCCTCATCCTCGAGTTTATAAATTTTAGGAATTCTGACCTTAGGATTATTCTCATCAATAGTAAAACTTTGATACCATTCCTTGGTGTTGATATCATTATAAGTCGGACAAGGTTGTAATATATCAATAAAAGATAAGCCACTATGCATAATACCTTTTTTGATTATTTCCTTCAGGTACCTGACATCATATGAGTAGCCTCTAGCTATAAACGTAAAACCGCTTATACATGCCAAGGCTATAGGGTTAATACTTTCGTTGACATTAGGCTGTGGTAGCGATTTAGTTTTCATACCTAATTTCAAAGTAGGAGAAGCCTGTCCCTTTGTTAGACCGTAAACTCCATTGTTGTAAATAATATATGTGATATCTATATTTCTCCTACCTGCATTTACAAAATGACCTGACCCTATTCCTAACCCGTCACCATCTCCACCCACTGCTATTATTTTTAATTTTGGGTTAGCTAACTTAGCCCCTTGGGCAAACGGCAATACCCTTCCGTGCAAAGTGTGGATTCCAAAAGTGTTTATAAAATGAGGCGTTTTTCCTGAACACCCAATTCCAGAAAATATCACAGCTTCATGGGGCAATATTTGCAAGTCGTAGAGTGCCATTTGTATTGAATTGAGAATTCCAAAATCTCCACAGCCTGCACACCAATCATTATGTACTTCAGTTTTATAATCTGCTATTTTATACTCCATTGTTTAAAACCACTCTTTCTTTGGAATTGTTATTCAAAATTTCTTTCAATGATTGATATATCTCAGGATAACTTATAGGTCTACCGTTATATTTCAATATCCTGTAATCACTATTTATTGTTGTATTTTGTTTAATTAATATATCCAATTGAGATAAATAGTTCATTTCAACAACAATACTTGTAACTTCCTTATCTGAAAATTTTTTGTAATTACTTTTAATCAAACCTATTTTGTTGTCTATAATTTCTTGCAATAATTTTCCTGGAAAGGGATTAAGTAATTTTATCTGTATAAAAATAAATTGAACGTCCTGTCTTTCATCGGATAATCTTTCTAATGAATCCAAAATCGCACCTTTAGTCGATCCCCAGCTGATTATTATTACCAACTTTTTTGGTTCTGATCCAGAATTATTTTCATATTCAATAGCAATTTGCTCATCTTTTGGTATTTTAGCGAGAATGTATTCTAATTTAGACATTCGTTTCTCCATCATTAATATTCTTGTTGTTGGATCTTCAGTTATATGTCCGAATTCGTCATGTTCATCACCTGTATTCCAAAAAATTGTACCTTCCATTCCTAAGGGAGCCCGATCTGATACCGGGCCCATACCCATTTTAAATCGCTTAAATCGGATATCGTTATCATTTTTTTTACTGGCTGAGGTCTTAAGCAATCGTCCTCTCTCTATTCTTAATCCTTTATAATTAAATGGAGCACAAGTAATGATACTGTTGGACAAGTACTTATCTAACAGATGTATAACAGGAGTTTGAAAGATCTCTGCGTAGTTAAAGACTCGAATGGTATCATAAAAGCTTTCTTCAATATCACCGGATGCATAAACAATCCTTGGAAATTCTCCATGACCTGTATTAATCGAAAATAACAAATCACCTTGTTCTTGTCTCGTTGGAAGACCTGTTGAAGGACCTGCCCGTTGATATAAACTTACCAATAATGGTACCTCATTTATTCCTGCCCACCCTAAAGCTTCTGACATGAGAGAGAAGCCCGGACCTGAAGTAGTTGTACATGCTCTAACACCAGTTAAAGCTGCTCCAATTGCCATTGTTACTGCTGATATTTCATCTTCCGATTGAATAACAACAACAGAACCATTTTTTTCATCACTTTGTTCAAGAATTTGGTTTGATTCTAAATATTCGCTGTCATCGGTTGCAGGTGTTATGGGGTAGTATGTCTGGAATCTACAACCAGCCACGATTTTACCTAGAGGCGAAGTCTGATTGCCTTGTGCTATTATGAAATGCTTGCTATTCTCGCTTTTAGTATCAAGTAGGTTGAAATACCTATCTGTCAAATCTTTAAAGTTTCTTTTAACATAGTCATACGTGAAAAGTGCTGCTTTAACATTTATTTCTGAAATTTTGGGCTTATTTACAAACGTATCTTCTATTCCATGTTTCATTATTGCAGTATTGAATTTTAATACCGCCCATGATGCTGCTAATGACATAACATTAGTAATTCTTGCTAACTTGCTTAATGAAGTATCTTGTATTTGCTCTGAAAACTCTTTTATTAATTGAAAGTAAGGCAATTCTATAAGCATGATGTTTCGTTCCTTCAATTCTTCAAATAATCCACGAAAGCTAAATTCTTTTTTATTCTTATCTAGTATTTGACTCAATCTCGAGATGGAAGATCTGTCTAACGTATGAATTTCCTCTATTCGCTTTGTAAAAACATCTGGATCATAAATAAGTGTACCTCCTTTTACTAAGAAAGGGGAGTGTCTAATAATAGTCTCTGCATCAAAAGTTGCAAGGATATCAATGTCATCAACGTGTGACCTTACAATTTGATTTGAAAACCTCACCGAAAAGTAACTGTGCTCACCTTTTATGTTTGAGTGATATTCTCGCTTCCCGAATACATTCAAGCCGGACATTGCTATTGATTTAAGGAATATGTGTGAAGCCGAATCCACTCCACTTCCTTGAGGCCCACCAATTACCCACGAAATGGACTCTCTAGAAATTAACATTAATTACTTTATTATCGTTAATCGGTCTTATTATGGTTTCAATTAAATTCGAGTCTATAATTATTCTTTATCCACCAGTCATAGAGTCCTGAACACAGCATTCACATTTATCACCTATTCCACAATAGGGACATACACACATACATGCATCGAGCATATTTCCACAGAAATCACACATTATAATTTCTTCCTTTTCATTAGGGCGGAAATCATCTGTCTGATTCACTAAATTCGAATACTGAATCATTGTATTAATACTTATACTTCAAAAAAAAATTCAGTTTTTAATGATACAAATCCTTTATTCTTTTATATTAAACGCATAGGCGGCAAACGTGGTAGCGATTAAATTTTGACAGGAATGAAATGAGCATTGAACAGTGGGTTACATTCTTTTAACTATTTTAAACCCTATTACGCTAATCATAATATGACATTATAGAAAATGATATCATATCTTAGTAGTTCACAGAAGACTATGTTTGTAGCTGTTTAATAAATACTATAGATGGTCATATATTATCACACATATAAATAATAAAGCAAAATGAAAATTAAAAGATTTAGATAAAATAAGATACAAAATTCTAACCAAGAAAACAGCAAACTTTTTATCTATGTAATTAGTGGAATCCCTAGATGAATAAGAAGAGCGGCAACACAACCGCTATGGTGTTTCTAATTGTAACATTTGTAGCAGGAGCATCCATATTAGCTAGTATTATAGCATTACTTCCATCGGCTGATGGACACGGTGTTCAGGCCCAGCTTCAAAGTAGATTCGTTAGAATCAATAATGAAGCATTTTCAGCACAATCCCTTAACACTGGTGATACATTGGTAGTTACAGGAGAGCTTCAAAGTCTTGTGAATAGACCAATGAGAGGTTGGATTTCACTATTTAGCGAATCTACTAATGCTGGTAACAGATGGGAATTTGTAAGTAGAGATCCGCCAGGCAATATAATGGAGATTCAACCGCAAGAAACCATTCCTTATCGACTGGAGGCAAAAGCTCTAGAACCTGGAATATACCATGTACATACACAACTTAATCTTGCAAATGTGGGACCAGGTTTAGGGCCAGGCCAAACAATCCAAGTCGTGGGTGAACCGATACTTAAGCCAATACCTTGGAATAACATAATTTACCAAAGCATAATTATTGCTGCCGGGCTAGGAGTTACATTTGCTACAAGACCGTGGCAAGTAATCTAACCTTTTTTTTGTAAAGATTCGTCTGAAAATAGACAATAAATAGTATTTATTTACATATTAAAAATTAATGCCTTTTGTTTAAAATTTAGGACTCATAAACTAAAGAAAAAATATCATTAATATCGTGACTTTAGGCGGTTACCTTATGCTTCCTTGAAGCTTTAATAAGTCTCATTATGCTTATTATTCTACTAAAAAAGTTCCTTTTCTCCATTTTGTACAATTAATCTGGTGCTGTTATTTTTAAATCTTATGTAATTACTGGTTGAACAGCGTATGTAATGTCTTACATATAAACTTCTATAACATGGTTTATTCAGGTATTTCAAACACGTTAGTTAATGGAAATCTTTTTTTATCCAATAAAATAGGAATTGTTATGCAAGAAGTGGTGAGTGAGATAATGTCAAACCAGGTTGTAACCATTGATTCGACAAAGACTGCTTTGGACGCCGCTTTATTAATGAAGGAAAAAAGAATTAGTTCTTTAATAGTTCAGGATGATGATCAACCACTTGGTATCATTACTGAAAGAGATTTTGTTAAACGAGTGTGTGCTGACAATAAGAAATCTTCAGACGTTAAGATAACCGAATTAATGTCTAAAATTCAAACTTTTGCATCCCCAGATACCCCAGTGGATGTTGCGGTTCAGAGAATGATAAATAATCGGATCAGACGATTACCCGTCATTTTAAATGGAAAAGTGATCGGAATTATAACTGTGACTGATTTAGCAAAGGAATTGCGACGAATTATGTTGACACAGGGAATCATCGAACTTATCGATTAATTTGGAGATATAGACTATTTCATGAAAAGTATATCTCGTTATTATAATGGTGTCGTATACATCAATTTTGATTTCTAGTGAAAAGATATCCATGAATTATGATAACTCTTCTATTAGCAAATGGATTATTATTTTTTCCCTTATTGCCATCATCTCAATAAGTGTTGGTTTAATATTTGAAATTCCAGCCATACAGATCGCAGGAGCCGTGATTATCTCTTTGGTGTTGGTTATCTCCGCATTCGTATTCCAGAGAATTGGCTCGAAATTTTCTAGCAGGGATGATCCATATAGTAATACCCCAAACGATAAAACTAGTAAATAGAAAAATGTTTTATATTGAATGACCACTCATTTGTTTTATATGCGTTCATAGAAACACCCTAAAGTTCTGTTTATCTTGTTCCGTACCTTTTAGATATTAATAAAAATCTACAAAGTCTAATAAAATATTTACATTCACCTTCGTACTTTTATCTTTAAAATAATAGGAATGATGATCTTGATATATTATATTCGATTACAAATCATTTATAGTAAAATAAATAACTGTTACTCTGTATTCTTTAGAACTTGAATCTTTTCACTTACAAAATCAAAACCATTTTGCCAAAAACTCTCCTTGGTGATGTCGATCCCGTTTTCTAATAGTAACTCCTCAGGTTTCCTAGATCCACCGGATGATAGGATATTTATATACTTTGGAATAAATCCATTTCCTTCATTCTTGTATTGTTGGTATAGTGATAAGACCAAAAGATTACCAAAGGAGTAAGCATAACAATAGAAAGGTGAATGATAAAAGTGTGGTATGTATAACCATTCGTACTTAAAATCATCAGACAACTTCATAGTATTACCAAATTGCTCCTTTAGATTATTTATATATAAATCACATAACTCATCACTAGTTGTTGCACTGTTTTTACCTACAATATTATGTGCATCAATCTCAAAGATGGTAAAATAAGCTTGCCTCATAATTGTTGCATAAAAGTCGTCAATTTGTTCTGCCAGCATTACCTTTTTGTTCTTTTTTGTGACCTTACTAAGTAAAGCGTCATTAAGAATCATTTCTCCAAAGACTGATGCAGTTTCAGCTAGAGGTAGGGAAGGATGCTGAACACTGATAGGTTTATCGGAAGCCAAAACACTATGAATTGCATGTCCAAACTCATGAGCCATAGTTGAAATATCTCTTAAAGTACCATCAAAGTTTAAAAGAACATATGGATTTATCGATGGGCTTATTGTCGAGCAGAATGCTCCACTCTGTTTATTATCTTGTAACTTAGAATGTATGTGTTTTTCTGTTATCATTTTTTGTACAATTGATTTAAATTCTGGATAAAATCCTTCAAAAGCTTCCAAAACCATTTTCATAGCAGTACCGTAGGCAACCCTATTTTGTTTCTGAGTCTTTAATGGAGCATACAAATGATATCTTTCTAATCTTCTAACTTTTAACATCTTTGCTTTTTCTAAAAAGTATTTTTGAAATACCTTAGAATTAGACTGGCAAACTTTTAATAAAGCAGATACTGCTTCATCACTAATATCATTAGACAGGTTTCGTACCGATATTGGAGTTGGAAATTTACGTAGTTCAATAAATTCATTATGCCAATTTAATATGCGATTTAAATATATTTCGCCCAAGATCCCGCTATTCTTCTTGTAAGTTGTTAGAAGTGCCTTATATGCTGCCACTCTTTCCGATGCTTTGGGACTTCTCACTAAGGATGTTAACTTCTCCTTGTTGGTAAAGATCTTTTTTACCTTTTTTTTACCTCGTGATTCGATATATTCAAACTCAAATGAATTTGACATTCTATCGTATACCTTGATTAAAGCACTAATTCCAGTAACATCCATCAAATTAATTATTTTTTCTTCTGATTCTTCCAAAGTATATTTGGACATGGACCGTTCGTGTATTAGGTAATCTCTATATACTGAAGGGGCACTTTGTATTAATCTCTTAGCATTATCTTCATTCAGAACTTTCTTGAACCAGAGATCAAAAAAAAGCAATCTATTTGATGCTTCGGTTGCGAAATTGCTCATTTTAGTAACTAAAGCTGCTGAACTGTTAGAAGATGTGTTTTCCGCATATTTAAGGTGTGCATACCCTGTTATAATACTCAATTCTTCAGATATAATTTCAGAGTCTTGAACCAACTTAATGAAATCAGATGAGGAAATATTAGAATTTAGTGAGGCTTTTGATTCTTCAAACGAACTTATCTTTGTATTGATCCTTTCCAAGGTCTTATTGATTTGCTCCGAACTCGGATCCTTCAAAAGGTCCGACAAATTCCATTCACTTGGTTTTAGTTTCAAAATATTAGACATGATTTAAGTTGTTATCTAGCAGGTTTATTTGTCTTTATAGTGTTTCTTGCGACTCTCAGTTACTAAAGAGAAAGTTTATAAAATATTAAATGCATAAAGTAAAATGATAATTATAGCTTAAAGATCTGGTTTTGTAATAAATCATAAGCTTTGATAGCTTGATTACGTTCTAAAATTATTACTACTTCATTACTGGTAAAAAAGATATTATGTATGGTAATTTTATGATTACCCAATACATCAAAAATGCTAAACAATAATTTTCTTATACTATTTACGTCCTCGTAGAACAAACTAATTGTAATCTTTGATAACCCCTCTGTAATTTTGCCCTGACAACTCTCAGTTAATGAGGTTATTATTCTTCTTGAATTTAACATATCTTCTGTAACTATTCTTATTTTTTCTGCAGTTCTAATTAGATTAAAATCAAACAAATCGTCTTTAGCAAGTTTATCCAGCAATTCATTCACTCTTTTGAAAGAGTTCTGATCAGCTAAATCAACATCTATGATACTGCCCGTCAATTTCATTCTTGCGTCTTGTGGGGTAAGATGTGAATTCTTATGAACACTTTTTGAATGGTTATTGTTCTCATCATTACCTTGTTTATAGGAATTGATATTTTCGGAGCTTGTAATAATGTCCGCTAGTCTTTTTATAGCTACCACTATTGTCCCGATATTGACCTTAGTACTTGTATTAACTTCTACTTCACTTTGAATCTTGTTAGCTATGGCTGTATAATTGGCGATTCCATGCCTAATTGCCTTTGAGTACAAGTCATTTGAAAGAATAATTTCCTTGACCGCCTGAGGTACAGAAACGTCACGGACATACATAATATGTAATATTATGATATGATTTAAATAAACTTTACTGAAAGAAACGGATGTAAAAATATGTATTTATTATTACAACCTGTAATACTTTATTCCAATTAACGAAGAAAACCTTTATCGGATTAACTCGTCACGGTAATATATGAGTGCGAGGGATGTCTATTTAATTGATTGTTAATAGCATTTTAAGATTGCTTATACATATAAGGAATTTCTGATAATAACAATCTACTTGACTTTGGTCTCTTTATAACGTTTCTCGGCCTCTTTTGCAATCCGCTCCATCGCGTTAATAGTTCCAGCTAGAATGTGTTTTTTAACCATGGGAGTAAACACCCTTATGAATCCTTTTAGGTGTATATCCCAATTAACATCAAGATATGATTCATTATCCGAAACGTTTGTCAATCTCAACACCTTTTTACCAATTATTGGACCATTAATTATGTTTATGGTTATTTGATTCGAAGGCTCTAAAGTTATTATTTCCTGGGATTTAGAGTGTTGAAACGAAATAATTGTTTCTCTCTCGATTACATTCCCATCTACTCTCAGATTCCTTGCCTCTTTGATTCCCTGCCAATAAGTAGGGTCGCTGTCTAAATCTGATATGATTGTCCAAATAATTTCTTTCGGTGAGTATATTGTCCTACTTGTTGATATTATTACCAAGATATAATGAGGTATAATCCCGTAATTAATTTACATTTATTGTTTTCGAAACCGACTTTATACAATTTTCTTATTAGCCTTATGAACTGATCCATATCTTGAATCAATTGGCATATTTTTTATTAGGTATTGAATCGTAGCTGATTTTGAATATAATAATTGGATCGTCTAATCTTCTCAACCACGGGAGTATACTTAATAGTCTAGTAATATGGATCTTCAGAAACTAACCAATTCCCGGATTAGGATCATCTTTGAATGTTTCGCCCAAATTAACTCTGTTTTTATCTTCAATGAGCTGATTTTCGTAATCCAAATCGAACTTGTCTGTGTTAATCTTCATGTGTTCTAACTTAGAAAAAACCTTTACAATAGATTTGGCTGCTAAAGGTTGAGGTTTATTGGTGTTTGCTATCTCACCAAAAAGACCAGTTGCAGTAAACCCCATTTCCTTCGCAACGGCCATTATTAACCCATTAAACCAAGTGATAATTTCAATATCTTTATCAAAAAAATCTATTCCTTGCTCCTTCAAATTGTGAATCGTGTTTATGTCTGTAGAAACAGCGAAAACTCTGGGAGCACCAGCAAGTTGCGGTTTGTGGTATCCACCAGCTGTGTAGATATGCTTAGGTATGCCGATAGTTTTAATTATGCATAAAAAACTATCACATAAACTCAAAAGATTATTTGGGTCTTGCGGTTGCTCATTTCCGGAAAGTATTATTATTTTATGATTTTCGCTAATAAAAAGGTCGAAATTATCAGTAACTGATGTTATCAATCCCTCCTTGACCTTTACCCATGGCTTTTCAAATATCTTGATATTCGCAAATTTTTCCGCCTTAAGTTCTGATATTAAATGTTTAGAAACTAATCCACCGACTTGACCCATATCAGGCAACGAAGCAAATACGATAAAGTTATCCATTTTAATTTCTTTATGGCTATAAATTGATGGGCTTATCATTGTGTCGAATTGATTCAATACAGTACTATTTAAATTTTGAATTTATTGACCTTAACCATTTCCAACCAGTTCCTTTAAGCCTTGTAGATACCTTAACTCCCTTGTATATTTGAATTATCTCTCGAGATTCAGATAACTGATTTAAATTATTGCATTATGGCTTTTCTTATGTATTTGTAATGGTGACCCCTTTGTCATCCTATTTACAAACTCAGCGTGAACCTAAAACTAATCGTAAATATTATGATCTTTATTTAAGATAAATTTGTTGCACTTTATTTTGGATTTTTTAATCTTTTAATTATTTCAAGGATTTTCAATGACTCTTTAAGGGCGCTCAAAGTTTTCTTATGTCCTTTTGAGTATCTGTCCATGGTAAGCCTAACACTCAAGTCCGCGATACTTTGTATTAATCTGCCTTCGATTTCCTCTAAAATAATATTTGTCTCTATATTGCTTTTGTAATTTTCTCTCGTGTCTGAATCTTGCAATTTGAAACCTTCAACTTTTTCACTCGGACTTATTCTACTATCCTTTTCTGCAGCGATAGCGGAATCTTGCAATTTACTCTTCTCCTGACAACTTAAACATATGATTTCTCCTTTAAATTTTATTTGCAAGTTTCCGCATTTTTGACATGGCTCAGAAAGGAGTGTGCCTCCCCTCAACAAATAATATGCTCCTTGTTTTATAGAATCGTTACTCATTTTTGCTCATGTAACTGATTTATCATCTATTTTTCTATCTTCTACTTGAATTCTCTCTTGGTTATTGAGTTTTTTAAGCTCATTAACAAGAAATTCTTTGTACTTATTTTTTTCTTCTTCGGTCATTCTATCTAAATTGGAACTCAATGTAGAACCAATTGCTGAGATTCGATCAATAAGGTCCATTGTCATAAACCTGCCCATATTACCTATTCGGAACATTACCTCTAGATGTTTTTGCATGATGTTGTGTGCTGACTTGATATCTGAAGCTATGGAAATTCCTTTCTTAGTAATCCTGTACCTCCCATTTTCATGTTCTTCTATTAATCCCTCTTCCAATAATCTTCCTAGTAATGGATAGATAAGGCCTGGAGAGGGTTTCCATCTCCCGCCAGTTTGAAGAATTGCTTTATCAATTATTTCCTTACCTGTCATTGGTTGCTCTGCAAGTAATTCTAGAATATAATGACGAGAAAACCCCCTTGGAATGGCACTTCCCACCCTGGACAACCAATCGGATATCATTAATATGTATATATCGCTAGTGACTTAATAAAATTTTCCTTTTGAAGTTGTTTAATGATCTGGTAAAAATTTGGATTTTCTGATATGATCTCCTTTAAAAATCTTAAATTTAATTATCGCAAGTAATATGAAAAGCCATTAGAGATATTCTTATCATGTGTTCAGACTAAGAGGCATTGATCTTCCAATATATATTATCACCTGGAACTATAAATTGTCTGAATTTCTCTTATTGTCTAATTCGTTCTAATTCGAACACAATAGTTTTTGAATTATTCTAGCATAGTTTTTATTTAGGAAAACGACCTACTTTTTTATAAGAAAGTTGTCAGTAGAGGAGTTTAAACATATTCTAAGAATTGCAGGCAAAGATATTGAGGGCAGCAAAAAATCAGTTGTTGCTTTAAGTGAAGTTAAGGGTGTCGGCTATAATTTATCACAGGTAATTTTACAATCTTTAAATATTAATCCGTATCTTCGAGTAGGGTTCCTTACCGATAAGGAGCTTTCAGATATCGAAAATGCATTAAGAAACATCAGTACTGTTGGGGTTCCAAAATGGTATCTAAACAGACAAAAGGATATGGACTCTGGTGCGGATATTCATTTAATAACTTCTGATCTTGATTTTACCCAATCTAACGATGTTGAAAGAGAAAAGTCTGTAATGAGTTGGAGAGGTTATAGACATATGTTTGGCTTGCGAGTTAGAGGACAGTGCACTAGAACCACTGGGAGAAAGGCAACTGCAGTTGGAGTTAAGAAGGCTGCAGGAAAAGCACCCGCAGGAGCAGCAGGATCTAAATAACCTAAGGTGATTTGAATGGGAGATCCTAGAAAATCAAAGAAAAGCTATAATAGACCACGAAGTATCTGGACGAGTGATCAAATAAGTGCCGAGTTATACGTTGTAGGTTCGTATGGCCTTCGAAATAAACGTGAATTATGGAAAGCACAAACAGAAATAGCTAGAATACGAAATCAAGCACGTGCATTGTTGGCGCTATCCATAGAGGTAAGACACGAAAAAGAGACACAATTATTAAACTACTTGTCTAGATTGGGGTTGGTGGCTAATGAATCATCTTTAGACGATGTTCTGAATTTGAAGATCGAAGATATACTTGAAAGGCGTCTTCAAACTATAGTAATGAAAAAATCCAATTTGAAGTCGCCTTATCAAGCACGACAATTGGTTGTTCATGGACATGTTAGCATAGGTAATAGAAAAATCAATCTTCCTGGTTACCTGGTAAAAAAGGAAGAAGAGTCTCTGATCATGACACATTTATTGCCTTCTTCTGAAAATACTGAACCAATTACCAACCAATAATAAGAATCTACAATCTATTACTTTTTCACAATTTCTTCGATATCTACATAGTCAATTTTACCATCACTGTCCATATCGTATCCTTGTACAATCGCTTCCCATTCGATTTCATTACCCGAGTAATCTGCAAATGTTTTTTCACCAAAGTTCGTGATTGCTATGACTGCAGATTTTGTTCCAATTGAACGCACACCAGCAATTAATATAATGTATTTATCCTCATTAAATGGATTTTTAAATTTCGCTATTATTCCCAAATTATCTAAATGATATAATTTTCCCTTCTTATCAACTAATCCTGACCAATAGTTTTCGTCATTGAATTTAATCGGAAGGAACCTATTAAATTCTGAAGAAACTATATTGGTTCCTGGTCCTCCAATAATTATCAAGTTATTATCTTCTAATTCTTTCTCAGCTTTAGCATCCTCATCCAGTTTGACCACAAACCCAGTAGGCAAATTGCAAACATTCCCTAAGAGAAATCCTAATTGAATCGCATAATGTCCATCTCTAGCAGATGTTTTGAAAATACCGTGGGGGTTAGGAGATCCAACTATTATCAACCCATTAAATTTGTTCTCGTGGTCGATAAATTCTTTCAAAAATTTCCGAACAATTTGATTTTCTGACTTTTTCTTCCATTCGTCATGAGTATAGATAAACGATAGCGACTCTCCCCAACCCATCTCCACTCCATATGCTGGAAAGACAGTTCTGTATAATCTGGCGGTGCCTCCTTTTATGAAATCGGTACCTGATTCTTTAATAGCCCCTATGGACACTAGCTTTCTAACATAATAGTATGCACTCTGTTCATAGATTTTCAATTCTTTTGCAATTTGTGCAGTGTATAGCGGCTTAACAGATAATAAGTTAATTATCTTCCAGGCTACGGGATTAGATAAAATGTGTATTTCTTTTTGATTTTCAAAAATTAGTATTTCTTTTTCGAAAGATTTGCCATTTTTTTCATAGGTTAACCTCTTTTCACTTCCCATTAATAGACCTTATAATTTTTTTTTTGCTGGTATATAAATTGTGTATCTTCTATTTCGGCGTCGCTGTCTAAATTATCCTAGTTGTTGATGAAACCCTTATTAACTTTCATATAACGGTAATATCTTATTTTAATAAAAGTTTTAAATTAATTTTACCAAAAAGATCCGTGTGCTCAATAATAGGATATAGCGGAAAATTGACCTTCGCTGCACCCCTTTTAGTAGAAAGTTTGAAAAAAATGGAGTATAGGGGTTATGATAGCGTAGGGATTGCTACGTTAAATAATGGATCTATTCTAGTTAGCAAAGGAGTAGGAAAGGTTACGGAAGTTGACCAGAATATGCAGCTTAATAAACTTCCAGGTGCAATTGGAATCGGACATACCCGTTGGGCCACTCATGGAGGAGTCAATGATAAAAACGCACATCCTCACTATTCATGCACTTCAAGAATTGCTGTTGTTCATAACGGAATAATTGAAAATTATGAGGAATTAAAAATAAAATTAGAAAGGGATGGTCACGCATTTAAAAGCCAAACAGATAGTGAAGTTATCGCCCATATTCTGGAGAAGTATTATGAAAAATACAATTTTAGCATAAGAGACACAATGACACATGTATGTGAAGAGATTAGGGGGTCTTTTGCGTTTGTTGCAGTTTTTGATAATGGTGTCATTGCTGGTGCACGCTTTGATGAACCATTAATTATTGGTGTTTCACAAGATGCCCTCTTTCTATCAAGCGATGTATTGGGTTTTTTAAAGTATACTGACAAAGCAATATTTTTAGATAATGGAGATATCGCAATACTTGAAAATAAAAAATATACGATTTTCGATAATAACAGAAAAATCATAACTCGACCAATTACTCAGGTTGCATGGGAATTAGGATCAGCAGAAAAAGGTAAATTTGCACATTATACAATAAAGGAAATTCATGAACAATCAGATACACTATTGAAACCATTTGAGGCCTCTAACGATTTTGAAACATTCTGCAAGTTTTTGAATACTGCATCCAACATTTACATCACAGGGAGTGGAACAAGCTATAATTCTGGACTGCTTGGTAAATTATTGTTATCAAAGTATGCAAAAAAGAAATCAGAAGTTTACATGTCAAGCGAATTTCAGTATTTTTCTGATACTGTTGAACCGAATTCGGTAGTAGTCGCAATTTCTCAAAGTGGAGAAACAGCTGATGTACTCCACTCTGTAAAGCGAGCAAAAGAGAATGGTGCAAAGATACTTTCAATAGTAAATATTCCTACATCTTCACTAGCAAGGATGAGTGATTCATTTCTTTCGCTTAATTGTGGACCTGAAATTGGAGTTGCCGCAACTAAAAGCTTCATGGGTCAACTCATGATTTTGTACAATATCGTATTTATTCTCTCAAATAGGTCATTGAGATTTAGTGTAAAAGATCAAAAGAATTTACAAAATTTGGTAAAGAGAGCTTTAGATTTGAATGATAAAATTAAGGATGTGGTAAATTCATTTGACACTAATCTAAAAGATATTTATATTTTAGGAAGGTCTATTCATTATCCTATTGCTTTAGAAGCTTCCTTGAAAATAAAAGAATTAGCTTATATCCATGCTGAGGGTATTGCTGCAGGAGAACTAAAACATGGGCCATTGGCATTAATTGATAAAGAATCAGTAGTAATAGTATTAAATCCAAATGACGAAACATATCAGGATATTATATCTAGTACAAACGAAATAAAATCAAGAGGTGCTTTTATAATCGGAATTTCAAATTTGCCTAGTGACTTGTATGATGTATTTATAGAATTGCCTGAGACAGAGCTTTATCTTTATCCTTTGGTAGAAATAATTCCTTTACAAATGATGTCATACTATTTAGCTATTCAGAAACAACTGGACCCCGATTATCCAAGAAATCTTGCAAAGTCCGTTACTGTTAAATGAGAAACTCGTTTTATTATATATTCATATTTAAATAAAATCATCGGTGTAGTTCTGAGTATTGACAATATTGGACTTTAAAATTGATAACTGCTTTTTTCCAAGTGATTATCTATATGATCTCGAAAATTTCATGTGGATAAAATTTGCAGACAGAGTAAACCAAGGGAAAAATACTGAAAAAGAATTTTTAATTGGTATTACTCCTGTTTATGCATATATAGCAGGAAAAATAAATAATCTAAAGTTAAAGCCGATTGGAACTTTGATTCAAAAAGGTAAAAGTATCGGATCTATTGAAAGTTTAATCCATTTTGGTACCCTCCGATGTCCTCTTGCTGGAAAGGTTACTGAGATAAATCAGGTTGTAATCGATAATCCTAAGGTTATTAATGACTCTCCTTTTGATTATGGTTGGTTAGCTAAAATTACTACATCTGAAAATTATGATGATAATATATCTTTAAAAAAAATTGATGATTGTAAGGAGGAATTGTTGTCTCAGATTAGAAAGTATCATGTGAAATGCTTCAAATTATTTCCTGACTTTCAAATATATGAGATAGGGACAGAATGTGCAGCCACTTTAGCCAAACTTGACGAATTTATGGACAAATCCATGCAAAAAGGGCAAGTTGTCAGACTGGTATCGGACGATCCGACAGCCGATCTCGAACTGTTGAGATGGGCTGAGCAGAACCAAGAGGAAATCGTAGAGATAATAAGAGAAAAAAATAATGCTCTTATTTCCTCCCAAACCAACAACAATAATTATTTATTCAATATTGTTATAAGAAAAAAGAAAGATTGACTCAAACGATTATTTTTCAATAGGGTTTCCTATCATATTACCCCATTCAGTCCACGATCCATCATAATTCTTTACCTTTGGATAACCTAGCAAGTATTTTAAGACAAACCATGTATGGGACGATCTTTCGCCAATTCTACAATATGTAATTACCTCCTTGTCCGGCACTATTCCCTTTTCCTCGTACAGATGAGTCAATTCTTCAAATGATTTGAAAGTTCCGTCTTCGTTGACCGCTTTTCCCCATGGAATATTTTTTGCACCTGGGATATGTCCACCACGTTGTGCATGTTCTGTCGGATATTCTGCTGGTGCTGTAACTTCTCCTGTAAATTCGGCAGGAGACCTGACATCTACCATGACGTGGTCGTTCTTATTGATCGAATTTGATACTTCAATTAAATACGTTCTAATTTTTTCATCCTGGTCTTTAGCTTTAAAATTACCTTGCGGATATGATGGAATAACCTTGTCTAATTCTCTATCTTCTTCCAGCCATTTTCTTCTTCCGCCATTCATTATTCGTACGTCCTTACATCCATAGTACTTGAAAACCCAAAAAGCAAAAGCAGCAAACCAATTGTTAAAGTCTCCATAAAGAATTAATGTCGTATCTTCATTGACTCCTACTGACTGTAACAATTTTTCACATGCTGATTTAGAAATTATGTTTCTACTTATAGGATCGTTAATATCCTTTTTCCAATCAATCAATACCGATCCTGGTACATGACCTAAATGGTAATTGGCGGTTGGGTCGTAATCTACTTCGGCAATACGTACATTCGTATCGTTAATATGTCCTTCAGTCCAATCCGTATCTACTAATACTTCTGGATGAGCATAATTTTTTGTCATATATTGACTTAGAATAAAAACTGACCTATTTAAATTGTGAAAATAATGGGATTATGACAGATTAAATTTAGTGACTCTACGATCTATAAATTTTATACTAGAAATGTGTATAGATCACTCGATTAATTTGCAACTATTATGCAGAAGAAACAACCATTATATACTATCATACTTGCATAATAAAATTCTTGCCAATGAATGATTTATAGTCAGGATTATATCATGATTTGAATAAGGCCATACGTTTAGTAAATAGAAATCACTGGCAACAATGTATTTGCATTTGCGTATATTTTTATGCAACGAGATTCAATTTCACATATGGTTTACAAATACATAGACATAGTTGGAACTTCATATACTGGAGTGGACGACGCTATCAACAATGCATTTAAGGAAGCTTCAAAGACCGTAAAGAACATTCAGTGGGGTGAGATGGGCAGAGTTACTTTCAGATTGGATGCAAATCAAAAGATTGAATATCAAGCTGAAGTAAGAATCGGGTTCAAAATAGAAAGGGGGAATGAGTAAAAAATTAGGAGATTTTTTACATTTTCATTTCAATATGATGCTACCAAAATACAAAACATTACTTTGACTCGCTCAGTCTCTTTTCTACAATTTTTAAAAAACTGTCTTTGTTAATTGGTTTTTTTATTATACAGTTAAAACTTAAATCGGTATATGATTTAATAATAGATTGATAATATTCTTCAAATGCTGTAGCAAGGCAGATTCTAATTCTCCTATCCATTATTCTGATCCTGCTAGCGAGCTCAAAGCCGTTAATCCTTGGCATTCTTATATCTGTAATTAAAAGATCAAAATGACCCGGCTCAAATTGCTCTAACAATGAACCCGGGTCATTGAAGATTGTTACTTGATGCCCTTCTTCTTCCAAGCATATTTTGAAGAACAATGCTGTGCCCACGTCGTCATCTACTATTAAAATATTATTTCCCATTATTGGTTACCTTCCTATAATGTTCTACCAACTAAAAAATTTTTATATATGGCAATAGTACTAAATATCAAAATTCGCAATAACCATATGATTATGCTTGTTTTTTTGTGGAAAATTATTTATGCAGAAACTTAGTTTTTCAATTAACTTAGACTAATACCGCATCGACTTTATTCATTTATGTTTCTTAATTAAGTGACTATTTATTAAATCAAATACTGCTTCCGTAATGGGCAAATTAGTACGTTTTTCGATCCAAAACCAGTCACCTACTGGATTAACTTCGAGAAAAATCAGATTCCCTGCATTATCTATAACAAAATCAATACTTGACATCGATAATCCTAATTTCTTATTTAGATGGAGGCATAAATCTCTTGTTTTTCTATCCATGGTAATTTCCTTAAATTTGAGGTCAGCTTCCTTGAATTTGTGTAAGTCTAAAAATTTGTCCTTAGACAAACGAGTTCCAATCTCGCATGAATAAACCTTATTTTTTATTACTGTAGTTCTGATTTCCACTCTGTTCTTAATTTTCTTTTGGAAAATTACAGGAGCATATATGAGATCGTTATAGCTTGATAGATGACTGTTCTTTACCTCGTTAGTGAGAAATCTATAAGAAACACACTTTAAGTTAATTTCATGATGATGCAATACTTTTGCTACCATGGACTTATGACATTTATCAAAGAACTCCTTACCAGCTGGAGGAAAGTTAGTAATTAACGTTTCTGGGATTTTAAAACCCGTCTTTTTTGCAGTAATAAGTTGCAAGTATCTATTTTCTGCTGTAAATGTTTTTTCTAGATCATTGATCCACATACAGTTCAAGTTCATCTTGAGGCTATGGAAAGCTTGATTCCACTGTTGGGAGAAATACATTTGGCGTAATCCTGAGCAATAACTTAAAAATCTCAAGTCAAAGTGTCTAAATAAGACTAATTTTACTTTTTCTGGACTAATTTTTCTCTTGTAGTGGAATAGCTGAGATTTGATTGTTTCACCTATATAATATCTGAATTGAAATTTTAATGGTATATCTTCTTCATTGATTTTTACGTAGTCAAGGTCATTTTTTAATAGTTTTATTCCTAATAGATCTGATTCAATATCTGTCTTCTTTGTCAAAATTAGAACAGGCGGGTCATCTCTGTCATTAAGAAGTTTCCCAAGATTTAGTTTATTGATTAAGACTTTGGGATCGATAGTCATTTTTTTTAAATTATCGTCCTCTATACGCTCAGAAAAGTTAAACATAAATGGTTTATTTGTCACACTTATCATGGGATGACAATATAATTATATTTATATTATTGGTAACAAATAATCAAGATAAGTTTATTTAATAAAGTGTCATAATTAATAATATATCTCCCGTATCTAGTTCAGATCACAAGGATGATAATATTAGTTTAAGTGGTCATACATGCTATTTATGTGGGAGAAAGGTAGAGGTTGCTGAAAATATATATAGTAGCGACATCGATACTGTAACTGAAAAATATTATCATCGTAACTGCTTATTACTTAGAGGGCGATTGGATAAGGTTTATGGAGATCGGCTTATTGATTTTTTCACAGATAAAATAGATTGGAGACAACATTCTAGTGATATTCTTGAAAGATCCGTATCTGAAATAAACAAAACTGATTTCAATATTTCAGAGATCAAGCCTGATTACAAATTATTTAAAGAGCATCTTATACAGCAATGGATTGGGTGTCAACACGATGTGTTAATTTACTGTTCGCATCCGAGGACCCTTTTACAATATTGGGAGGACATTAAGTCCTTTCTATCCTCGTCTGGAGACAATCGACGGGTTAAATATTCAGCCCGGATTTTGATTCCGAGTTGTAGGGAAGCCTCCGTGTTCTTAAAGGAAGTCCAATCAATTTCGAATTCAAATCCAGAAATAGAGATCAATACTATTACAGCAAGTAATGTACAATGTTTCTTCTCCATCATTGATGAGAAATTAGCTGTCTTCTCAGAGGTAAAATCCGGTGAGCGGAAGAGAAAACCTGATTATTTTAATATCATAACAGGTAAAGATTCAATAATTTGGAATTGTGCTGCCATATTCGAATCTCTTTGGAAACAATCTGTTCTAGAGAGTAAAGTTCATCTGCTTAATACTAAACTGACTGATAATGATAAACTGAATCAAAACGTAATGCGAATAATTGCACATGAATTGAAGAATCCGATTCAACCAATTTTGGGATTCTCCGAAATGATGCGATCTAATCCTCGCTTAAGCGTAGAGCAAAAAAATGATCTACTAAAAATAATATCTAGAAATGCTAGAAAACTCGATCTTTTGACGGATAATATCCTTGATTATGCTAGACTGGAGAACGGTATTTTCAATCTTAATCTAGAACATTTTGATCTAATAAAGGTTGTTAAAGATTTGATATCTGATTATCAGTTTCAAACTCTAAAAAGAGATATAAAATTTGTTTTAAAATATAGCGAGAATCCGTTTTACATTGAGGCCGATAAAGTGCGACTGACAGAGGTATTGGATAACTTATTAAGCAATTCTCTGAAATTTACTGAGAAAGGGCGTATAAACATTTCTATATTGAATAATAAAAATTTTCTACACCTAGAAGTTAAAGACACTGGTACAGGCATACCCGATGAAAATTTTGACAAATTATTCTCAAAATTTTTTACAACTGATAAACTTGGGACTGGACTAGGGTTATATTTGTCAAAAATAATTATCGATAAACACCATGGCAAAATTGGCGCTTACAATAATGAAAAACAAGGATGCACTTTTTATATCCATTTACCTATTAGTCATAACGATTATTAGCTTTAATATGCAGTAACATACAATTTTTGGACTAGGGTGTCTACTTAGTATTCAAAACTCTTATTACCTGATTCATTATTTATACTTGAATTGGGTAAGTGTATATCATTTCATTCCTATAAAGGAGGTACTGGAAAAACAACATTGGCGACAAATTTTTCGTTTTTATTGGCATCAAAGGGTTATTCTGTTTATCTACTAGACCTTGATTTTTATGCTCCTAGTCTCTTTTCTTACTTTGATGTTAAACCAAAATCTTGGATAAACGATTATTTAATTGGAAATAGTTCCATAGATGATATATTTATTGATTTATCATCTCTGATTAATGGGAACATTGATGGTAAACTCTTCTTAGGTTTTTCAAAAGGGGGGAAAGAAGATGTATATCAACTGGAAGGAAATTTAACTACTGATAAACAGGTGAAGCTGAAGCAATTCCAAAATTTTATCTCAATGCGTGAGGAAATATTGGTTAATAAGGAAGCAGATTTTATGATTGTGGATACAAGTCCAGGTATACGATATTGGTCAATTAATTCTATTGTAGTCTCGGACATTATTTTGTTGACTCTAAAAATGGGTGATTTGGATTTGAAAGGAACAATAAAAATGGTTGAAGAAATATATAACTCTTTGATTGAAAATGGTGCCATTTGTAAATTGTTATTGAATAGAGTATCAGGATACTGCATGCCTCCGATACTTGAAATTAATCATAATATGGAACCTAGAGAAACATATTATAAACAAAAAGTTGATGAAATGTTCAAGGGTGCGAAGAAGACATCTATTACCTTAGATACTTTGGTTGAAATTCCTTGTTACTGTGATATTCAATTTAAAGAGCGAGAATATTTGACGATTAAAGAGTCTCCTAATCACCCTTTTTCTACCAAAATTTCTGAAATGTTTGATAAGATTATTAAACTTTATTAGACATCCATACCTTTTCGTTTTTTATATGCATCTATTACATCACTCAGATAATTTTTTATTTCTTCTGGTGAATTAGTTAATTCAGATTCATTCTTCTGTTCCATTTCATTAGAAAAGGCTTGAGCCATACTCAATACCCTTAATTTTATTTCATCGATCATTTGATTCTCAGCTAAATTTCCTATCAACTTCAATTCGTTGTATGTGGAATTCTTAATGAATTTCTTAATGGCTATATCATTTGCTATGGCTGTCATAGAATAAAATATACCTATATACATCAACATCGAAGAAATGGGAAGGAACACAATATTTGGGATTCCGAAAGGTGGCATGCCAGCTGATGCTAATGTAGCATTTGCCGTAATAAAATAGGTTATTACTCCCAAACCCGTAATATAAAGAAGTTTCTCTACTTTAGGAGATATCTTCAGCAATCTTCCAACTGAGAAAAAACCTATTCCGAACAAAAGGCCGCATAGGGCTGTTAACAAGGTGCCCAGAAATAATTGAAAAGCAAATGCTATATTCTCATCAAATTTTAATTCCTCACTAATAGTGAAAAATTCCTCATAAGTATATACAAACTGAAAATAGAATAAAATAATTGGAATGGCAAACAAAACAAAGAACTTAATTTTTCCAATTTTTTTGATATAACGATGAAGTAACAATATATTACATCCCCAAAAAAGAATAAAATAAATAACTAATGTATAATTCTGTAAAAGAAGTAAATTTTCTTTGAGGATACAGTTTAAAGACTCCTCCTCACATTCAAAATCAAATACATTTGGAGTAAGCATAGTGTACTCTAACGGCTTCTCAAGTAATAATGAATTAAACAAAAATAATGAAATCAAACTATTAGTGAAAATAAATAATAATGTTAATCCAAATAAGATGACAAATTTGTTTCTATTTGTTCGATACCAAGAAAAGAACTTGATTGTCGCAATTATGCTCATGAAAATACTTGAGCCATAACTAATAGTTACTATTAGATTGAGAATGAATGTAAAATAACGATGATCGCTGAGTATATCATATAACAGTCCCAGTGATAACCCATACAGAGCAATTTGGCTTATTCTAAAAGCTTTTCTATACTTTGAGAATAATGATTTTTTTTCTTTGACTATCCTAAGAATGTTTTCCATAAAAAAAAAACTAATCCCAATACTTGTGAATAATATTACAGTAAATAGAATTAAACCCAATTGATTCTTTATGACATCACTCATTACATCTAATGAGGAACTCAAGTAATTGTCACAGAATAATAGTATTACAACAATTGGGATAATAATTATCACAATTCTTGATTCTTTTTCAAAAAAATCAAAGCTAAGAAGCGGATTCAATCAATACATAATGAGTTTACACGTATTTAATTTTTAATTTAAATAGAACTCAAATGACTATTAAAAAAGTGCCATGATTGCTTTATTCAAATCATGTCTAGTTTAATGTCTCTATTACTGTTCATGCAAATTTGATTCACCCCAAAGTTTACGAAAGTTTAATTATTCTTAAAAGTAGATACCGATTTGTTAACGACGTAAATTCTTTATTACCTATTAGTGGAAAATTTAATATATTTCCGACATATATCTTCAAAAAAAACAAAAACGACTATCAGTTTGCCGACGATTCATATTATTTTAAAAGACTTGAGAATAGAATTTGATTTGACGACAAATAGGTTATTTACCAGATCACCTGCTCTATTCATTTAACTTTTGTTTTTATAATGAAAATTTCGATATTTTCTATTGGCCCAGAAGATGTCTTTAACATTTTAGGATCTGTTTATCAAATGATGGTGATCTTAAATTCAAGAGTCGATCAGTAAAAATGATAAGAACTCACTCCCATAAAGTTTTGTGAATCTTGTATATAAGAGGAGACAGTTTTTAGTATCAAAAGTAATTAGCCTTGATTGATCGGTTAAAGAATAGTAACAGCAACAATTTACCCTATTTCCGCACATTAAGCATTTTTTGTTCTCGTGTGGTAAGTTCATAATTTACCGTCCCATTGATCAATTGAAATTATCGTATAAAAATGAAATAGTAGACAGCTATCGTCTTTTCAGAGGGTAAGGAAAAAATGCCGATATACTCTTGTATCTATATGCATAATCTTCGATTGTCTTAATCTGGTTCGCATCAAGATTGCTTTCCAAATTTTTATCTTTTATATTACCTTCAAGTACTGAGACTATTTCTTTAATGATTTTGTCCATATAAGTATAACTCATTTATAAAACTTATGAGTTATCCTTATAGTAACAATGTTCAAGAAAAAGCTTAAAATCAAATCAAATATCAAATTTTCGAATTTATCCTTAATAATCAAATTTTTTTTTAATGCTCTAGATTATACTAGATCACTCTAGAGTAACGTGTTTATTCTATTTATGGATTTATTTTCCTAAAATTAAATAACTTGACGACATCTTTTTCTCTGAAATCTATTACTCTCAAGTTATGGTTTAGCCCGATAAAAGTTCACAAATCTGAGAATTCATATTTAGCTTAAA